>NZ_PNDJ01000020.1:0-104145 GCF_005887255.1 Pseudoalteromonas sp. S1609
CAGGCTGTTTGGTATTTAGGCAAGGCAGAGCTTATGTGGTGTGGTTATTCCCCATAAATAGGCGATAACGCAGCATCAATGCCAAACAGGCGCTGCCCGAAGAGTTCTGCCTAGGCGCGACTTACTCTTTGTTGCCTACATGGATGTAGTTAAGGGGCGTGAGCAGGACGCGGAAGCTTTGCTCGGTTTTGACTTATTCTTACATGGATGTAAGCCAGTAGAATAACGCAGGAGCAGTTATCGAGCCCACTAGGTTACAAATCTCGCGCCGCGATTAAGCAGCCTCTAGTTTGAACAAATTTTAATCCGCAAAGGTAAACAGACCCTAGTTTAATCTTATTTGTTGTTAGCTACGTATTTTAATTTAGTTTTTGCGCAGCTGCTCATAGTAATACGACTTCGCATCTTTTATAGTAAATCTCTGTTATAGTTAGAAATAGCTAAGCATCGTCACAGTGCTTGATCATGGTTGATACACGAGGATAGAGCTTATAATGAAATGTTTCACACTGGTTTTACTTACCATAAGCCTTTTTAGCTGCTACGCAGTGGCAGGCCCAAGTAATAAAACTCGCTTTATTCCACTATTAAAAACTAAGCTAGGTAATTACGAAGTTACCTCAAGTAACTCGGGTTTGTGCACTAATAGTCGATTGCAATTTAATAACCCTGAAGATCCTGAGCAAGGTTTTAGCTTAGGTAAAGAGATTTTGTTTAACTCATTACACAATGGCACTCGTACTATTCAAAAGCCTAATTATTGTTTTATTACCAGCTCACTTAAATACAAAACTAATGGCCTCGAAAATGGTTTACGTATGAGCCGATGTGATAATCCAATTCACGAAAGAACCATTAAACAAACCATTACTTTTTTAACCGATAACACCCTTAAATACACCTTAGATAACCCAAGTGTAGAATGCGAATTTATTAAAGTTGCTGACTAACACTGTATTTTAGGAATATCGCGCCAACGTGTTGTGTATTGCGGCGATAAAAAAGCTCTATTCATATGCCAGCGTTCATTTAGTTGGCTGCTTGCTACGCTAAGCATTCCTTTCCCAAAGCGATGATTTATCGCATCTAAGCAGCCCATTAACTGCGGGTTATCGGTTTGTTTCTCAAATAAAGTATGTTGTTGAAACTGCTGTGGGCTAAGCTCTAATGCACCCACTCCGCATTTATAAAAACGAATACCCGGTTGATATATCTGCTCAAAACTCTTTGATACTGCACTTGCTATAACACGGGTATCGTTAGTGGGCGGATCAAATTGATGCATAGCTGACTTTTTATAAAAAGCTTGTTCATGTGACGAGCTGGCGGCAAAAATATAAATACGATGAGTGAGCGACTGTTGCGCTCTTAATTTTTGTGCAACCACGCTGGCATGGTTTATTAATGCGGTTCTCACTGCATCAGGATCGTTAAGGCGCTGGCCAAAACTACGCGTTGAAAAAATAGCTTGTTTGTTTTGGCGCACATCATCCCAGTTTAAACAGGTAATGCCATTGAGCTCGTTAATTGTACGCTCAAGCACTACGCTAAATTGGCGACGAATTGTTCTTGGACTTTGCTCAGCCAGCTGCCATGCGGTATTAATATTCATTAGCGCCAGCTTTTTAGCTATACGTTTGCCCACTCCCCATACATCCTGGCAGTGCATTTGCTGTAAAATAGCTTGTCGGCTTGCTTCATCATCAATCACGGCAACCCCATTAAAGCCAGCTAGTTTTTTAGCAGCATGATTCGCGGCTTTGGCTAAGGTCGGTGTTGGCCCAAAGCCAACCCCAACAGGGAGTTTGGTTTCACGCCATACTGTACGCCTAATTAGCTGCCCATATTGGTGCCAATCGGTAATTAATGGCTGATAGCCTTTAAAGTGCAAAAACGATTCGTCAATACTGTAAATATGCTGGGTATCACAAAAGCGGGCAATAACGTTCATCATTCTATCGCTTAAATTAGCATACAGCTCATAGTTAGATGAGCGCACCACCACCTGATGCTTTGCTAGTAATTGCTTAACTTTAAAATAGGGGCCAAATTTAGGAATATTAAGCTTACGGGCAATAGGGCACACCGCACATACGCAGCCATCGTTATTGGTTAGCACCACTACCGGTTTTGAACGAATTGCGGGGTCAAATACCTTTTCAGCACTGGCATAAAAAGCAACCGCATCAACTAAGGCATACATGAAAGTATCTCAGGGCTTTGCCGATGTAACCTAATTGAGCGAGTTACCACCCCTTCAAGCTGAAATTCATCAGACTCGGTTAATTGCACGGGTTTATAAGCAGCAGAAGCCGAGAGCAGTCGCGCATTGGTTTTATCTAGCAGCTTACATACAAATAAACCATTTAAGTTCGCCACGATAACATCGCCATCTTTAGGAATCTCAGCACGGTCAACTAACAGTAAGTCGCCCTCAAAAATACCAATTTCTTGCATAGAGCACCCTGATGCAACGCCAATAAACGTAGCATCTGGGTGTTTTATTAATAGCTCATCGAGTGATATCCCTAACTCACTATACTGTGCTGCAGGCGATTCAAACCCGCAAACACCAGCCTCTATATAAATGGGAATAACAAACATAACACAACCTAAAACGCATATACTGTATAAGTGTACAGTATATGCGTTTTGTATCAGTTATGCCAAGTAATGAATGGCAGATCAATCCATGTTTTTGATCATTTGTTGGGCAGTATGTAAAAAGTCATTGATTTGCTGTGAGTTTAAGTTTTTACACATTTGCGTATTTACTTGCTCTTCGGCGGCTAATAGCTTGTCATAAAGCGTGCGACCTTCAGAGGTAAATGACAAAATAAAACAGCGTTTGTCGTGGTCACTGGCATCTTTGTTAATCAAATTTAATGCGAGTAGCTCTTTTACTAAGCGTGCTATTTGGGCTTTGTCACGCTGAGTTTGATTAACAATATCGTTTGCAGTGCACTGAGTTGTTGTTGCAATAATATGGAAGCAGCGTACGTGCATTGCGTTTAAGCCAAGCTCGCCCGCATTAATCGCTTCGCGTATGGTAACGCGATAATTTTGCATTAAAGCAAATAATGTATTGGCTAATGAGATATGCATAGGGAATCCATAATGGTTGACAAAGTCAATTAAATTGATATAGTTGATTTTATCAACCAATGGGGCGTTGTGCAATTCATCTTTTTTAATGAGGTAAATTTATATGGGTAAAAAAGTACGCAAAGCAACAGTATTAAGCACAGAGCAAATAACCCCACATTTACAGCGCATTATTGTTGGCTCCGATGAGTTTAACGACTTGAACGCTCAATATATTGGTAACTACGTAAAGGTACTTATTCCGCAAAATGGCCGCGTTGATTATAATATTAAAACTTCATGTATGCGTTCATACACTATAAGGCATGTTGATGAGCACACCGGCGCACTTACCCTCGATTTTGTAATTAATATGCACCAAGGTCCAGCAACTAATTGGGCTAAAAAAGCAAAAGTAGGCGATGAGGTAGGTATAGCAGGACCAGGCCCTAAAAAGCTTGATAATTATGAACACTCACATTACATACTACTTGGCGATTTAACTTCGGTTAATGCAATTAAAGGCTACATGCAGCAACTGCCTAAAAACGCAAAAATTGACGCGATTATTCATGCACCAACAAACGATGATGTGATCAGCTTGGAGTCGCCGCGAGATGTAACTTGGTTAATAACACATAAACCAGATACAGATGTGGTAAACGCATTAAAATCGGTGCCGCTTAGTGAGCAACAACCTATTGTATTTATGGCACTAGAGGCCGGATTAGTACGCAAAGCAAAAACCGTATTAACTGATGAATTAGCGATACCGCGCAGTCAAATTGTTTCATCGGGTTATTGGAAAAAAGGCCTTGATTCAGAGGCCTATAAACTAAACCGCCAACAAACTGCAGCTAAAAGTAGCTAGCTTTTTTGTCGCTCAATCGCAACACCTTAGCGTTTCAAGATAAGCTGCCTTGAATTGGTGTAATGTACACCCATCTCTTACTTTAGATTTATTATTTATGGCTAGCACGTCATAAGTCGCTATTTAATTTGGAGATGCTGCTTTGTTATCAACTATCCCTTTTTCATTACTTGAACTGGCGCCTATGCAAAAAGGGGCCACGGTTAGTGACACCTTAAACAAAAGTACAGCCTACGCACAAAAAGCAGACCAATTAGGTTTTAACCGTTTTTGGTTAGCCGAGCATCATAATATGCCTGGGATTGTTTGTGCCGCCACTTCAATTTTAGTAGGGCACATAGCCGGCAACACTAAAAAAATACGCGTAGGGTCGGGTGGAATTATGTTACCTAATCATGCGCCTTTAGTGGTGGCTGAGCAATTTGGCACCTTAGAGAGTTTGCATCCTGGTCGAATTGATTTAGGGCTAGGGCGCGCACCAGGTAGCGATCCGGTGACAAGTCGCGCCTTAAATAACGACATTAGCCGCGCTGAAAACTTTCCTAATGAAGTAAGCGAGTTACAAACACTATTAGGCCCATACGAGGGGGCTAAGCGTGTACGAGCAATACCCGGTGAAAACACTAATGTGCCTATTTGGCTTTTAGGCTCAAGTTTATTTAGTGCCCAGTTAGCAGCGCAAAAAGGATTACCCTATGTATTTGCGGGGCACTTTGCACCGCGTTTTGTACATGATGCAATAGCCTTATATAAACGAGAATTTAAACCATCAAATGTATTAGCTAAGCCTTATGTAATGTTGGCATTACCTTTAGTGGCTGCCGATACAGATGAAGAAGCACAATACTTATCAACCACTTCAAAACAGCGGGTGCTATCGTTAATTAGAGGCGACGAGTTGTGGTTAAAGCCCCCAGTTGAAACAATGGAAGGCTTGTGGAGCGAACAAGAGCGTGCTCATGTTGAGAGCTTTTTAGGATTAAGTGTTACTGGTGGGCCTGCAAGTATTAAACACAAATTAGAAATGATCGTGAATCAGTTAGGGGTCGATGAGCTTATATTCACCAACGATTTATATGACGATGAAAAACGTCATCGAGCGTTACAAATCCTAATAGAAATAAAGAATTAAGCTGTTTATTAAGCAAGCGTACACGCAACCATAGTTACACTAATAACCAAATAGAGAATCGAGTAAAGATTGAGTAAAAATAAATGATTTATATTTTCAATCGAACTGATTCAATTAATCTGTTTTAAGGATTTAATCAAGCACGTTAAAATAAAACAATATTCCGTTAAGTTAACAACTAAGAGGTACACCGTGAAATCTCAAATAAATGTTGCTCCACACACATTCAATAAGCCTATGCACCCCAAAACTGCATTGATTGCTGAAGGTGGAGGTCAGCGAGGGATATTTACAGCCGGTGTACTTGACGCGTGGTTAGAGCAAAACTACGACCCGTTTGATTTATTTATAGGCACCTCTGCTGGCTCGCAAAATTTAACCAGTTATTTAGCGCGTCAAAAAGGCTACGCAAAACGCTTGATCAGAGGGCTTTCGCGTCATAAACGTTTTTTTCAGTTAGGTCGAGGCCTAATGGGTAAACACATTGTTGACTTAGACTGGTATTTCGAAAAAACCACTGAGGTTAATAGAGCATTAGACTTTAAAACGGCAAAAAATAGCCTTGGTGATAGAGAACTCCTGATCACTACAACCAATGCACGTGATCGTAAACCGTATTATTTATCTCCTACTGGCGATGGCAAACACTGGCGAGAGCTATTAAAAGCGTCAAGTGCTTTACCTTTTTTGTATAAACAAGGTGTTCAACTCACTCCTTGGTTAGGCTCAAAAGCGGCAAACGAAGCACATTTAGCTGCAGAGCAATCAAGTGAAGATTTTTATTTAGATGGCGGCTTAGCTGCGCCATTGCCTGTACGCGAAGCTTATAACCGTGGCGCACGAAAAATCGTGGTAATAAGAACCGTTGATGAGAATTTTCAAGCGCAAACTGCATGGGTTCAAAAGCTTAGAACATTTGCATGTGCATCGGGCTACTGCCCAAAAACACTTGATTACTTGATTCAACACGAGCAAGCATACCTAGACGAGCTTGAATTTATTGCTAATCCCCCAGATGATGCTGAAATTATTCAAATTTTTGCTAACGAAAAGCTACATAGCAAATTGTTAGGCAGCTCTAATGATGACCTCCGATTTGATCATAAATTAGGCTTGAAAGCAGGTCGTGATTATTTAAAAAACTATCATACAGAGTTAAACCGTTTCAGTGAGCCGCAATACGCAATGTAAGCAAGCCTCTAGGGCGTTTATAGCGCTAATTAACAAGCCGCATGCAAAGCAATATGCACCTACTGTATATTGCTTTGGCGTTAAACTTAGCCTGTAATTTTAATGGGTTA
This sequence comes from Pseudoalteromonas sp. S1609, assembly GCF_005887255.1. Classification (GTDB taxonomy): domain Bacteria; phylum Pseudomonadota; class Gammaproteobacteria; order Enterobacterales; family Alteromonadaceae; genus Pseudoalteromonas. The sequence continues at coordinate 6,389 of NZ_PNDJ01000020.1, forward strand.
ATAAAAAATACTGATCAAACTAAACAACTCAAGCTAGCGTAATTACCACACACTGTAACGCATCATATTAATAATAAAACCAGTCTAGCATCATAACTCAACCACCAATCTCAGTTCATAAACTCACTGTGAGTCGACTTACCCTGCACAAAATTTAACAAAGCGTACTATTCTTATCTTGGAAATATAAGAGGCCGTATAATTTTAACGCAAGGCTTAGTGCTGTGTCGTCTGAAGCTACAAATATATTATTGATTTTTTATAAAAAACGATAAGGTATGAGTGTGATTTTATATTCACAATAACTGAAATAAAATTCATGTGACGTGCTGTGCATTTATTGTTTTAAACACCTAAAGATATAAATGTAGAAGCAAGCGGATATAAAAATAACAAATAAAGGACGGGTGATGTTTGAAACAGTAGTAAAAAGTGTCAATGGCCTTTTATGGGGCGAAGGGCAAGTACTTATTTACATTCTCCTATTTACCGGAATATGGTTTTCAGTACGCTTAAAAGCAATTCAATTAGTTAAATTTAAGCACATGTTTAGCCTGCTAAAAGGCAGTAGTAAGTGTAATAAAAACGATATTTCATCATTTCAAGCGCTCTGTACTGGGCTGTGTGCTCGAGTAGGCACAGGTAATTTAGCCGGTGTGGCTGTGGCTATATCACTCGGTGGTAGCGGTGCCATATTTTGGATGTGGGTCATTGCTATACTAGGTATGGCAACCGGATTTGCAGAAAGTATTTTAGGCCAGGTATATAAAATTCGCGACAGCAATGGCGAATTCAGAGGTGGCCCTGCGTATTACATTCAACAAGGCTTAGGCAGTCGTGCATTTGCTATTGTGTTTGCCGCCTGTTTGTTTTTAGGTTACGGCTTTACCTTTAGCGCCATGCAAACCAACACCATTACTGATGCACTAAATTACGCATTTGAAATACCCACTTTTTACTCAGGTGTTGTGATCACACTTTTAGCAGGCTCTATTATTTTAGGTGGCTTTAAAGCCATTGCCCGATTCGCCGAGCGAGTAGTGCCTGTTATGGGCATCGTGTTTGTGCTTGTTGCTGTGGTAATTACATTGATTAACTTCACCCAAGTACCTGCCATGCTTAAAGATATATTTTTATCAGCGTTTGGCTTGCAAGAAGCTGGTGCAGGCGCCATGGGGGCAGCCATTAAAAATGGTATACAACGCGGTTTATATTCTAATGAGGCTGGCGCGGGAAGTGTGCCCCATGCATCGGCTAGTGCCAGTCCAATGCCAAACCACCCGGCTACGCAAGGCTACATACAAATGTTAGGGGTGTTTTTTGATACCATCGTATTGTGCAGTTGTACCGCGGTTATTATTTTATTGGCCGATGTAGATATAAGCGGTGAAATGGAAGGCATACGCTTAACACAAAGCGCTATGACCTCACACTTAGCGCAAGGCGGCGTGTATTTTGTAGCCGCTGCCATTACTTTATTTGCTTTTACCTCGGTGGTTGCTAACTACGCCTACGCCGAAAGTAACCTCCACTTATTTAAGCTCGATAACAAAGTAGGGCGCGGTATTTATACTTTGCTTTATTTATCAATGATGTTGTGGGGCGCATCAGCCACCTTAAAACAAGTATGGGATTTAGCTGATATTGCTCTAGGGTTAATGACAGTAGTAAACGTAATCGCTATTATACTACTCACACCGACTATTTTGTCTGTTACTAACGACTACCACGCACAAAGAGACAAAGGCATAGAGCCTGAGTTTAAGGTAAAAAACGTAAAAGTGCAGGGCAAATGTGAAGACGGAATTTGGGATTAAGATTAAAGTTTAAAATTTTATTTTGCATAAGTATTCATTTTTTAAGTTTGGCTTTAACAACATTAAACCGCGACTCTACAGGTAGTATTTTTAGATGATCGACATTTATGCGGGTAAAACTGCAGCAAAAATAATAAACGAACAAGGTTTTAAACCCGAGATTTTTACCTCTTTTTTAGGGGCAAGTGGTGGCCCTAAATGGTTTACCTTATTTGGTTTAGACAAATATATATTTGGCGAATTTTTTAAACATCGCACTCAACCGCTTAATTTAATTGGCTCATCTGCAGGGGCTTTTCGTTCAGCCTGTTTTGCACAAAACGACCCGGTTGCCGCCATTGAGCGGTTAGCAAAATCGTATTCGCAAACCCGATATTCTAGTAATAAACCAACGCCCGCTGAAATTACACTTAAAGCCCGCGCATTATTAGAAGATGTATTTGGTGATGATGGTGTTACTGAAATTATAAATAATCCCGTTTTTAAAGCGCATTTTATTGTCGCAAAATCTAACGGCTTTATTGCCAGCGAACATAAGTTAATACAGCTTTTGGGTTTATCAAAAAGTTATATGCTTAACCGCGTTAATCGTAAATTATTAGGCGCTCAGTACGAGCGTTTTATTTTTGGCGCGCCCAATAGTAATTTAAGTATTACCGACAGTTATAAGTTTAAAACACAAAACATTGAACTTACTCAAACAAATTTGAAAGATGCCTTATTGGCATCGGGCTCTATACCACTAGTAATGCAAGGTATAAAAAATATTGCCGGTTCGCCACCAGGAATTTACCGCGATGGCGGCATTATTGATTACCACTTTGATTTAAAAATTAATAATCCAGGTTTAATTTTGTATCCGCATTTTAATAGCGAGCCAAAAGCAGGGTGGTTTGATAAAAACTTAAAACGTAAAGTAGCACCACAAAATTACGACAACGTTGTGATGATCACCCCATCAAAAGAATTTATAGCCGGATTACCTTACGGAAAAATCCCAGACAGAAACGATTTTACTGATCTCGATGCCGACACCCGCATTAAATATTGGAATACCGTATTTAGTGAAACGGAGAAATTAGCTGAAGCGTTTGATAATGATTTAAAAAGGAAAAATTAAAATGCATAAGAGGATTAAATTAGATTGCGGCATTACGGTTGATATAGATAGAGTTCCAGATAAATGTCCTATTTGCAATCAAGCACAATTGCCAGCAAATATTTTTGCAAAACTCACTGGTGATATTGAAAATAGAAAAACAAAACTGGAACTTGTTATGGAGTGCATGAACCTAAGTTGCGCACGATTTTATATTAGCCGTTACAGTAAAACTCACGGAACATATAATCATAATTTCAAATTTGATCATTCAATTCCTAATGTCTTTAATGCTCCAAATATTGGACAAGAAATAGTTAATACTTCAGAATCATTTGGAAAAATATTCACTCAAGCTAGTGAAGCTGAGTCTAAACAATTGGATGAATTGGCAGGTATTGGCTATAGAAAAGCCCTTGAATATTTAATTAAAGATTATTGTATAAGTATAAAACCAGATAAAGAAGAAGACATAAAATCAAATCAATTAAGTCGTGTTATAAATAATTATGTAACAGATGAAAATCTAAAAAACTGTGCAAACAGAGCTGTATGGCTTGGTAATGATGAAACACACTATGTTAGAAAATGGGAAAACCATGATCTTAAAGATTTAAAAATCTTAATTCAATTAACTTGTACGTGGATACAAAGCTCAATTTTGACAAAGAAGTATATGGATGAAATGAGTCGTGATTAGATAAATATAGGATGTAATGCTTTAGGGAATAGAATGACAACTCATAAATTACGTTATGTTAAATTGAATGAATTAAATTAAAGTGGGCGTAATCATACAAACTAGCCCACTTATGATAGGGTTTTGATAGCCTAGTTTAGCTCAGAATCGACCCAAAATTTAGTGCCTTTTAAAACAGCTTGCAGTGCAAGGCCACTTTCGATTAAAGAGTAAACAGTAACTTGGTCAGCAATAGCTTCGGCAACTAAAGCGCCACCTTTATCTTGGTATTTTGCAGCAGCATCGGCATTACCACCGAACGCCCAACCATGTTTAATAAATCTATTTAACGCTGCTTGATCGTGAAAAACCATCACAATATTGAAATCTTTAACACCTAAACCTAAGCCTAAACCAGCTTCGCCCATATTCATATAGGTAGATTTTCCGGTTAGGTTATTTTTTACTACACCGTACCCACCACCAAAACTGGCTAAAATAACGTTTACGTTGGCATTATCAAATACAGCATAACCGGCAGAGTTTGCAATTTGAGTTTTAACATCTGGTTTTTTTTCGTATAGAGCAGTTAATGTATTCGACTTCATACTTTGTACTAAAGCACGTTTTTCTCCAGGAGAAGCACTGCCTGTAGTAGCGCAACCTGTTAATAAAACGCTAATAACTAACATGCTCAACAGAAGTAATTTTTTCATGATTTTTCCTTTAATAAGGTATATGGTTAATAAATCTGCATTTAGCATACATATCAAAATTTCGTTATGTCCAATACTAGACAGTATCGGACTTTAAGGTTAATCTATAAGTCTATTATTTTCTTATATATTTTACTATTATGCTTGTTGCTCTGGTCGATACATTAAAACAATTACGTTATCAAATAGCTCATCTTGAAGATAATACACTCCAATCAGAATATCCAGAACTAGCCTCTTTTATACAGCAAGTCAGCTTGACTGTAACTGAATCAAAGGCCGATCTTAATTTTTTATACCAGTTTTTATATGTTTATGGCCGAAAATCAGAAGCAACTTATAGTCGTTTTCGCAATGAATTAGAACGATTTTATTTGTGGTCATGGCTTATAGCTGAAAAATCAGTATTCGATTTAAAGCGTGAAGATATTGAGGCGTATGTTGATTTTATGGTTGAGCCGGATAAAAAGTGGGCATCAACTTCGGTGCAGTGGCGCTATAAAGATGAGCAAGGAGTACGTAGGTTAAACCAAAATTGGCGCCCTTTCATGCAAAAAGAATCTATTGCGAGTCAGCAAACATTATCCGCTATGTTTACTGCACTTAATGTATTTTACAAGTTCGCTATTTTAGAAGAAAAAACCTTCGCTAACTTTGTACCTGTGGTTAAGAAAAATAGCCCTTACTTGGTTGTACAATCACAAATACAAATTCCCGATACATTAAGCGATATTCAATGGGAATACGTATTTGGTGTAACGCGTGATCTGTGCGAACAAAAACCAGAGTATGAAAGAAACCTTTTTACCCTCGCCTGTTTAAAAGGATTATATTTACGTATATCAGAATTATCAGAACGTCCACAATGGTCACCTGTTATGTCTCATTTTTGGCAAGATAACGATGGCTTTTGGTTTTTACGTATAATGGGTAAAGGTAATAAATTACGAGATGTAACTTTAAGTGATGATTTTCTTGAGTATTTAAAACGTTATCGGTTATACCGTGGTTTACCTGCCCTGCCCCGTGTTGACGAATCCGACCCGTTAGTGCATAAAATTCGTGGCCAAGGTGGTATGACAGTAAGACAAATTCGTCGTTTAGTACAACAAAGTTTTGATATTGCTCAGCAGTCATTACTTGATGATGGCTTTAAAGATGACGCGGAACAATTAGAAGCGGCCACTGCACATTGGCTTCGACATACCGGTGCAACGCATGACGCACAAACTCGACCTTTAAAGCATTTATCTGAAGATTTGGGTCACGCAAAAATAGCCACAACCGATCAAATATATATTCAAACAAATATTAAAGAACGGGCAAAGTCTGGAATAAAAAGGAAGATTTAATGGAATACTTAGTTATTGCTTTTATTGGTGCATTATTTTTAATTTATTCTATAACACTACGCCAATTAGAAAAAACAGAAATTACCGGGCCGATGTTTTTTGTTATAGGGGGGATACTGCTAGCATTGATAGCTCCGAACGAAAGTGAAAATTTTAAAAATGGCTTACGGTTTTTATTGCCCTTTATAGAATTAACGCTGAGTATCTTTTTATTTACCGATGCAGCAAAGTCAAAACTAGGAGTATTAAGGCATAGTTTTCAATACCCAAGTTTACTTTTATTTGTTGCCTTACCATTAACCCTACTACTCGGGATTGCTATCGCGTTATTTTTATTTGCTGAGCTTTCATTAATTCAAGCAGCACTTATCGCAATTATATTAACCCCAACCGATGCGGCGTTAAGTAAGGGATTATTAAGTAATACAAAAGTGCCTGAAAAAATACGCGAAGGTATTAATACAGAAAGCGGTTTAAACGATGGCTTATGTGTGCCTATATTTTTAATATTTATTCTGCTCGCAAAAAATCCTGAATCTGCAATTACTGCAACACAAACGTTAAGTGTGTTTGCTAGAGAGTTGGGAGTTGCATTATTAATTGCATTTGCAAGTATTGCTGTTTTTATTCCGTGTTTAAACTTTGCAATGAAGCGACATTATTTTGCCCAAAACACTAGCCCGTTTTTACTATTGGGTGTTGCTATGGCTGTATTTTCACTTACGCAATATTTTCATGGCAGTGGATTTATTGCCGTATTTGTAGCGGGGCTTTTATTTGATAAATACGCGAGTACTAAAATAAACAAAGAGCTGATTGAAGACTCAGAGCATATAGCTGACTTTTCCTCTTTAATGATTTGGTGCTTATTCGGTTTTGTTTGTGCTTATTTAGTGATCCCGAAATTAAATACTGAAATAGTAATTTACGCTTTACTCAGTACAACATTCATCAGAATAATTCCTGTTATGTTGTCACTGCAATTTACGTCATTAAAAATAAAAGAGCGTTTAACGTTTGCTTGGTTTGGGCCGCGAGGATTGGCTTCGATTGTTTTTACTTTAATGGTTATTGATACACAAATAGAAAATAAATTTCAAATTGCGACCATTGCTATGACCACAATTTTATTTAGTGTATTTATTCATGGTATTAGTACAAAACCGATTGCAGACAGTTTTGCTAAAAAAACTAAATAAATATAAACAAAAATAAAAAGGCGTAACTTAATAATAAGTTGCGCCTTTTTATTTTACAGCTTAGTTAGTTAAATTATTAACTAAGTACTTTTGCCAGTAACTCTATTGGATGCTTAGGCTTAAATTTTTCATAACGTTTTACTTGGCTACGACATGAAAAGCCAGTTGATAAAAGTTGCTCAGGTTTATTTTTATCAACGATAGGTTTCCAACTCATTTCATAAAGTGCTTTGGAGTTTGCTTGGTTTTGTGCTTCATGACCATAAGTGCCGGCCATACCACAACACCCAGTACTTGTGGTGTTTAATGTTAAACCAAGCTGATCAAAAATATTTTTCCACACACTTGCGGCTTTTGGTAATGCAGTCGTTTCGGTACAGTGACTTAATAAGGTAAATTCTGTATTTATTTGTTTAGCTTCTAAAGCACTGAACGATTGTGTTTCTAACCATTCATGCGCAAGTTGCACATTAAAATCGCCACGGTTATTTTCTAAAATTGTATTATATTCATCGCGATAACACATCACTAACGACGCATCTAAACCAACTAGCGGTGCATTAATATCATTAAGCTGATTTAAAAACTCTGCAGCATTTTTTGCCGTTAGCTTGAATTCATGCAAAAAACCTTTCACGTGCTGAGGTTTGCCATTGGGTTTAAAGGGTAACAGCATTGGTTTTTTTCCAAGCTGAGTAATTAGCGTAATAAAACTCTCAACCAATTCTGCTTCGTAAAAGCTGGTGAATGGGTCTTGAACAATGAGTACATAATCATTTTGTTCATCGGTACTTAATCTTTTAAGTAATTCTAAATTAAATGTTTGCGCTTTGTTTACACGTTTATTGAGTGCAGGAATACTTAACTGCGGGGTATCAACATAGCCTACGGTTTTTTTAATGAGGCCACTAACTAATGATGTTTTTACAATTGGATTAATAACCCTAGCAAATTTTGCCATTAACGGTGCACTGTTTTCTATATTACCCACTAAGTAATCTTTGAGTGGGCGGGCATAGTAACTGTGATAATAATTTAAAAAACGGGCACGGAAAGTCGGCACATCTACTTTAATTGGGCAAGCCGTGGTACACGCTTTACACGCTAAACATTCATCCATTGAGGCTTTTACTTCATGTGAAAAATCGTAAACGCCTTGTTTTTTCTCTCTGCTATGAACAAAGCGCTCCCACCAAGTAATTACTTCACCTTTGTTAAGTTCTTTTTCTACCTCAAGTAAATTAACATCTTTTGACTCTTGAAGACGTAACCATTCACGCATTAGCCCTGCTCGGCCTTTTGGAGAATTACGGCGATCGCCAGTTACTTTATACGACGGGCACATTGGAGAGTTTTCATCATAATTAAAACATAAGCCGTTACCATTACAGGTCATTGCATTGTTGAAATTGGTCTTAACATCAATAGATATTTGCTTGTCGAAGTAAGAGCGCTTTTGCCCATCAACGCTAACTAGTGAGTCTTCACTTTCAAGCGGGGTACATATTTTTCCGGGGTTGATTTTATTATTTGGATCAAACGCCGATTTTATTTTTCGTAATTGCGTAAATAAATGCTCACCAAAAAATTCAGGACCGTATTCACTTCTGTAACCTTTACCGTGCTCGCCCCACATCAAACCACCGTATTTTGCGGTGAGTTTTACTACTTCATCTGAAATAGTGCGCAGTAATTTTTCTTGTTCTGGGTCGCACATATCCAGTGCCGGCCTAACATGTAAAACGCCAGCATCAACATGACCAAACATACCGTACTGTAAATTATGGCTATCGAGTAGCGCTCTAAATTCAACAATATAATCGGCTAAATTTTCTGGCGGGACGGCGGTGTCTTCTGCAAACGCGAGAGGTTTTTGGCTGCCTTTTACATTGCCTAGTAAACCCACTGATTTTTTACGCATTGCATAAATTTTTAATATATCGCTTTTATCGCTGGTTAACTGATAGCCAATAACGCCATTAGTTTGATTAGCTACACACTCATCTAATAATTTACATAATGTGTCTACTTTGTCTTTTATGTCTTCTGGTGATACGGCATTAAACTCAACCATGTTGAGTCCTTGCATATCTTTATTTGGTACATCAGTTATTAAGTCCGATACTGAATGCCAAATAATATCTTCACGAGCAAGATTTAATACTTTGCTGTCAACAGTTTCAACTGAAGTTGCGCGGGCATCAACTAAAAATGGTGAATGGCGAAGCGCAGAATCAAAACTGTCGTATTTTATATTTACGAGGGTTTTAAATTCTGCGATAGGTGTTAGGTTTAATTTTGCTTCAGTAACTATGCCTAAAGAGCCTTCTGATCCGGTTATTAAGCGGCTCATATCAAAAGTTTGTAAGTCTTCACTTAGCACATGCTCTAGGTCATAACCAGTTAAAAATCTATTTAACCGTGGAAATTTGGCTAATATAGCGTCGCGTTCATTAAGTGATATGTCTAATACTGTTTTGTAGAGTTTGCCAATTAAGGATTCCTGATCGGCAATTATTTTTGCTTTTTCAATGTCTATTGGACTGGTAGACATTGCAGTGCCATCAACTAAATAGGTGGTTAGCCCTAAAACATGGTCGCTGGTTTTGCCATAAACTAAGGAGCCTTGCCCCGATGCATCAGTACTGATCATGCCGCCAATAGTGGCGCGGTTACTAGTAGATAAATCGGGTGAAAAGAAAAATCCATACGGTTTTAAAAAGTCGTTAAGTTGATCTTTTATCACACCGGTTTGAACTCGTACCCAACCTTCTTCAACATTTATCTCGAGGATTTCACGCATATAACGTGATAAATCAACCACAATACCAGGCGTTAAAGATTGACCATTTGTTCCTGTGCCGCCACCGCGAGGACCAAAAGTTAACGATAAAAAAGGGTCTTGCGATGCAATTTGCAGCGCAACTTGAATGTCTTTTTCGCTTTTAGGAAAAATAACACCTTGCGGAAGCTGCTGGTAAATACTGTTATCAGTTGATGCTGTGAGTCTGGTTGCATAACTTGCGTCTGTATCTCCAGTAAACCCTTGATTTTTTATAGTATTTAAATAATTTGCGACAAGCTCGGTCGCGGCATCTTGTTGTGTAATAGTTGCTATCATGGCGGCGCTTATTAATGCATTTGTGTAATTATATCATGGCGATGGCTAATAGAAATTGAAGATTTTACAGTTTGTAACACTCTTTTTATCGATATATGAGCAGCTGCAATTATAATCAAGTTAAACGCCTACTATGAGGTTTATATGAAAAAACTACTAATGCAGATCAGCGGAACACTGTTTATTTTACTCGGATTATTGTTTGCTGTGGTGCCAGGGCCATCGTTAATATTTTTTATTGCAGGCTTATTCTGCTTTTCTATGTATTACCCTAAAGCAAGAGGGTATTTAACTTGGTGTCAAAAAGCACTGACTCGTTCATGTGCCTATTTAGATAAAAAATTAGCAAAAAATTAATTTTTAGTCATAAAAAATGCCAGCAGTTGCTGGCATTTTTTAACGAGGTAACTTACTTAGCAAGTTTGTCTGCTAAGTATAACCATGTTTCTAGTACTGTATCTGGGTTTAGCGAAACAGAGTCAATGCCCTGCTCTACTAACCATGCTGCAAAGTCTTCATGATCTGAAGGACCTTGACCACAAATACCTACATATTTACCTTTTTCTTTGGCTGTTTTAATAGCCATAGAAAGTAGCTTTTTGATTGCAGGGTCACGCTCATCAAATAGGTGAGCAATTAAACCTGAGTCGCGATCAAGACCAAGCGTTAACTGTGTTAAATCGTTAGAACCGATAGAGAAACCATCAAAGTATTCTAAGAATTCTTCAGCCATTAATGCATTTGACGGAAGCTCACACATCATGATTACTTTAAGACCATTTTCGCCACGTTTAAGGCCATGTTCTTCAAGTAATTCAATAACGCGTTTACCTTCTTCAAGGGTACGTACGAATGGGATCATGATTTCGATGTTGGTCATATCCATGCTGTTTCTTACGCGTTTTATAGCTTCACACTCAAGTGCAAAACAATCACGGAAGTCTTCAGAGATATAACGTGCAGCGCCACGGAAACCAATCATTGGGTTTTCTTCTTCTGGCTCGTATTGCTGGCCGCCCACTAAGTTCGCGTATTCGTTTGATTTAAAATCAGACATACGAACAATTACACGCTCTGGTGCAAACGCACAACCTAAGGTAGAAATACCTTCAACTAGTTTACCAATATAGAATTCAACAGGTGATTCGTAACCGGCAATCATGTCTGTGATTTCTGCTTTTAATGCATCTGTTTGTGCATCAAAATTTAATAACGCTTTAGGGTGAACGCCAATCATACGGTTGATGATAAACTCAACGCGCGCAAGGCCAACACCTGAATGTGGTAAACGTGCAAAATCGAATGCGCGATCTGGGTTACCTACGTTCATCATCACTTTCATTGGAAGTTCAGGCATTTCATCAACACGTGAAGTAAGTACTTCAAAGTCTAAAATACCTTCGTAGATGAAACCAGTATCGCCTTCGGCGCATGATACAGTAACTTCTTGACCAGCTTTAATTAAGTCTGTTGCATTACCACAACCAACAACGGCTGGAATACCTAGTTCACGTGCAATGATTGCAGCATGACATGTACGACCACCACGATTAGTAACAATCGCAGCCGCGCGTTTCATAATAGGTTCCCAGTCTGGGTCTGTCATGTCGGTAACTAATATGTCACCTACTTGTACTTGGTCCATCTCTTTGATTGAGTCAAGTACACGTACAACACCACTACCAATTTTATGACCAATTGCACGGCCTTCAACAACAACATTGCTGCTGCCATTTAGTTGGAAGCGTTCCATTACGTTTGTGTCTTCGTTTGAGCGAACAGTTTCTGGACGCGCTTGAACTATATATAGTTTGCCATCGTTACCATCTTTTGCCCATTCGATGTCCATTGGACGACCGTAATGTTTTTCAATGATTACAGCTTGTTTGGCAAGATCTTGCACTTCTTCATCTGTAATCGAAAATTTGTTTGAAAGTGCTGAGTCTACGTCAACAATTTCTACTTGTTTGCCATGAGCTTTGTCTTGAGAGTAAATCATTTGAATGGCTTTAGAGCCAATGTTACGACGTACTACAGCTGGCTTGTTTTTAAGTAGCGTTGGTTTATGAACATAAAATTCATCAGGGTTAACCGCACCCTGAACAACCATTTCACCCAAACCATAGCTTGATGTGATAAACACTACATCTTCAAAGCCCGATTCAGTATCAATACTGAACATAACACCTGATGCTGATTTATCAGAGCGTACCATGCGTTGAATACCCGCTGATAACGCTACACCACGGTGATCGTAGCCTTGGTGAACACGATAAGAAATAGCGCGGTCGTTAAATAACGAAGCGAATACGTGTTTAATAGCAGTCATTACAGAATCAATACCAACAACGTTTAAGAACGTTTCTTGTTGGCCTGCAAACGAGGCGTCTGGCATATCTTCAGCAGTAGCTGATGAACGAACAGCGAATGAAACATCTGCAGAAGCATCACCATGAAGTTGGCTGTATGCATCGCGGATTGCTTTATCTAGACTAGGTTGGAATGGGGTATCGATAATCCACTGACGGATATCGGCGCCTACTTTGGCGAGTGTGTTTACATCATCAACATCAAGAGTATCTAAAATGTCGTGAATTTTTGCGTTGAGTCCTGATTGTTCTAAAAACTCGTTAAAAGCGTCTGAGGTAGTAGCAAAACCACCTGGGACTTGCACACCTGCGTTAGCTAAGTTTGAAATCATTTCACCAAGTGAGGCATTTTTACCACCAACTCGAGGAACATCTTGCATACCAAGCTCTTGATACCAGAGAACGTATTCTTGCACGGATCTTTCTCCAAAAAACAAATTGTAGTACTAACTGTGAGAGTTAAGAAAGAAAACCTTTTATAAAGGTCGCCCCCATTCTACACTGGCAAACGTCCTCACGTAAACCGTGATACACTTATTTTAAAATTAAATGTAATAAAAAAGAGGCTTTATGAGAACTGCGTTTTATATTTCAGATGGCACGGCAATCACATCTGAAGTGTTTGGTCATGCGACCCTGTCTTTATTTCCTGTCGAATTTAATCATAAAACAATTCCTTTTGTAGAAACCGAAGAAAAAGCGCATGAAATCAAAGCGCTTATTAACGCCACATCGTCTAAGCAAGGTGAGAAGCCTCTAGTGTTTTTTACTTTTGTGAATCATAAATTATCGGAAATTATTCGCTCTGCAGATGCTGTCTCGTATGACTTCTTAACAACGTATAGCGAAAAAATTGAAAGCGAATTAAACGTTGCCCCAGTACCTAAAGTACATAGAACCCATTCAATACACGAAAAAAGTTATGACTTTAGAATTGATGCAGTTAACTATGCTTTAATGAATGACGACGGCGGTAATATTAAAAACTTTGCTGAGGCTGATATTATTTTAGTTGGCGTTAGTCGAAGCGGTAAAACGCCAACAAGCCTGTATTTAGCCCTGCAATACGGTATTAAAGCGGCCAATTATCCGATCACAGAAGATGATTTAGAAAGCGAAGGGTTACCCAAGTGCTTAGTGCCTTATAAGCATAAACTGTTTGGTTTAACTATAGACCCTGAGAGACTGGCTGCGATCAGAGATAGACGAATGGCAAATTCAAAATATGCATCAATTAGACAGTGTCGTATTGAAGTGCGCGAAGTAGAAATGCTCTACAAGAAGCATAAAATTGCTCATTTAAATTCTACCCACCATTCTGTTGAAGAGATCTCAGCAAAAATCATTTCTGATACAGGTCTTGAGCGCCGTAAGTACTAACAAACTAACATGTGATTTAAGCATGTAATTGCGCCCAGCACACAAAAAAGCCGCTAAATAATAGCGGCTTTTAACATTTTAAGAAGGTGTATTACTTGCGAGCATCCTTTAAAAGGTCTGCAACTAAAAAGCCAAGCTCTAATACTTGGTCGGCATTTAAGCGAGGGTCACATTGAGTTTTGTAACGCTGCGCTAAGTCATCATCTGATAAACCGTATGCACCACCGGTACATTCAGTAACGTGTTGTCCGGTCATTTCTAAATGAACACCACCTGCGTATGAGCCTTCAGCTTTGTGAACAGCGAAGAACTGACTAATTTCGCGCATAATGTTATCAAAGCTGCGAGTTTTATAACCTGAGCTGGCTTTCTCTGTATTGCCATGCATTGGATCTGAGCTCCAAATTACCTTACGCCCTTCTTGCTGTACTTTGCGAACAAGCGCCGGTAGCTTCTCTGGTAATACATCTGCACCCATTCGTGTAATGAGCGTTAACCTGCCAGGAATGTTATCTGGGTTTAGTGCATCAATTAAACGGATAAGTTCGTCAGGATCCATACCTGGGCCAACTTTAACGCCTATTGGATTTTTAATGCCCTTAAAGAATTCAATATGAGCATGGTCTAACTGACGTGTGCGCTCACCAATCCAAACAAAGTGCGCTGAACAATCGTACCAGTCGCCTGATAAATGGTCTCTACGGGTTAATGCCTCTTCATAGCCTAGCAATAACGCTTCGTGTGATGTGTATAAATCTGTTTCTTTTAAGCTTGGCGCTATAGTTGAATTAATACCACATACTTCCATGAATTCTAAAGCGTCTTGAATTTTATCTGCCAGCTGTTGGTATTTTGCTTTTTGTGGATTAGCAGCAACAAAGCCCATGTTCCAACGGTTAACTTGATGTAAGTCAGCAAGCCCACCTTGTGCAAAAGCACGTAGTAGGTTGAGTGTTGCCGCACTGTGATGATACGCGGTCATTAAACGCTGAGGGTCTGGAATACGCGCTTCTTCAGTAAACTCAAAGTTATTTACTATATCACCACGGTAAGATGGTAACGAAACACCGTCTATTGTTTCTAAGTCGGCTGAGCGTGGCTTAGCGTATTGACCTGCCATACGTGCAATTTTTACAACTGGGCATTTACCGCCATAGGTTAGTACTACAGCCATTTGTAAAATGGTCTTAAATGTATCGCGAATATTTGCAGCGTTAAAGTCACTAAATGATTCTGCGCAGTCACCACCTTGAAGTAAAAATGCGCGGCCTTCACACACATCTTCAAGTTGTTTAAACAAACTTCTAGTCTCTTCTGCAAACACTAAAGGCGGTGCGCTTTTAAGCTGGCCTTCAACCGATTTTAATACGTCTTGATCTGGGTACTGTGGCTGCTGCAGTATTGGCAGTTCTCTCCAACTATTTGGGTTCCACGATTGCATGTTCATTCCTCATTCCTATTACCTGATGTATTGAAATTAACGTATGCAGAGGGCTTTGTTCAAGGACTAAATCGACTATTTGCCAATTATTTAGTTATTAGTTAAATTTAAATAGGATTATTATCTATGATTTAACTATTTTATTGATAATAAATTTATAAATAAAGAACACTAATGCATTAAAAAACAATAGGATAAATAGTAAGAGTGGTATTTATTAAGCTTTGCTTGCAGCCACTTAGCTAAGCTGTAGAAGATAATGTTAACACAAGGAACACATCATACTTAAATCAACTATATGTATCCTTAACTTTACAGTTAAATTTAAATATATCAGCCATCAGTTATGTAGTTTTAAATATATATGCTAGCTGAGTAGTTCTGCTGGTTATACCCACTACTTCATACTGCGTTTATATATAACTATTAGTAAGTTAGAAAATATTATTATTAAAATGATTGCACCAAAAATAAAGAACACATCATACTTAATTAAATTTAAGTTTAATCTTAGCAATAGAGTGATATTTAAGAAATTACTACCAAAAGAAAAGGTTATTTGCGAAAATAGCTAAATAGTAAGATGTGTTCTTGGTGGTGTTATGGTTACAAAGGTACAAATTAGAAGTCAGTTTGATTTACTCAATGAGTTAACGCTTAGGCTAATTGAGGAGCTTAAAGAATATGGGTTTGCTAAGGCTGAATACTATCAACTGCCAGAAATAAGCAGTGTGGATGAAAATATAATTCCCGAGTCGATTGCAGTATCTAAAATTACAGGGGAACTAGCACAAAAGGCTATTTTAAATTCTTTCTCTGATATGTATAAAAAGCCTGGTCTGAGTAGTCGCGTATTAAAGCGCCACCCTGGTTTATTAATCATACAAGACGCTAATAAACAAGCCATTATTGATCGGATTGCTCAAGTTAATAATGCAAAAGCGGCATTTAAAAATTGTATTTTGGCGATAGACAATAACGATGCTCGATTTGAAGCCGTGCATAATGCTATGCCAAATTTAATTACGCTTGCCGCTTATCGTAAAATTCATAGCGAAAGCGAATCCCCTTTTTCAGTTCGTTTTACTTGGATGCATAAACACGCCACTAAAACACTCACAAAAAAGATGGCTCTTGAAATGCTCGAAAAGTCCGCTGGGTATAAAAACCCAAGAATGATTGATCAGCAAAAATGGCAATCATTGGTTGCTCAAGAGCAAGTTCGTGTTGCCAGTCTAGGTGAAAAAGAAAAATTACGAATTAGGCGCCCTACCCGAGTTAGCCCACAAGTTAATGTTAGATACACGGCCCAAAATCGTTATCATGTTAGTGCAGCCTTACCTTTTATTCTTATAAACCCACAACCCGATGTTAAGTATGGCCAACTGCCGAGTTACGAAAAACCGTTATCACATCCACGAAAACGTGAGTATGACTTTCTGGTAGACCGTTTATATTTAGAACAAGTAACAAAGTAATTATGTTAAAAAGGCCACTTACTGTGGCCTTTAATATAACTACTGGTAAAAATTAATATAATTATTTTTCTACAATTTCTTCCAGCTTATCTTCATCAATTAATACTGCATTTTCAACAATGCGTTTACCACCTTGTATCTCTATCCGTTTGTTATGTTTATTTAATGCCAGTATCTCATCACAAAACTGATCAGATGGGTGCATTTCATAAGTGTAATCTACAATATTACCTGTTTTATCATCTTTTACATTCGTAATGCTGTACTCAGATATTGCTCCTTTTTCTATTAAATCTTTCATCGTGGTAGTCATATCACGGCGCAGTGCTTTTAATTTATTTTCGGTAATATCATCAGTTGAATAGATAGAGCCATATTTTTCCATAATAGACAACAGTCTAAAATGGTATGTTTTTCCTGGGGCAGCATAGCGCCATAAATGATATAAACGTAGCATCATCCAACGCGATAATCCGCGCTTTAACTCTTGAGCACTATTAAAATAATAACCTTTATATTCAAGGTTATCGATCATGTTATGAACAAACGCATTTAAACACGCTACACATTTAACATTTCCGCCTTGGCCTTTTTTACCACTAAAGTGTAAAGACGATAAAAAGTTCATGTTCGACTCGTAGAACGAATCATCAATATCTGAGTTTTTAGTGTCAGTAGCAGAATATTTAAAAGAAAGTTTTGAACCTTGTAATGCTTCGAGCGATTCTTTAATTTGTGGGTAAGGCATAGATTGACCTACCGCTTTAAGTTCTTGTGCTAATTCGTTCATAGAAAACACAACGGCATATTGAATACCGGACTTAAAATTAATTTTTACTATTTTACCTTTTGAAGCAAGACGAATAAGTGCACGCTCAACTTTTTCTTCTCTATCTGATGGCCAAACTAAGTATTCTACGTCTTCACCATCTTTACGAGTACTTACCACAGCCGGTGTTATTTTAATTTCACCATCGTATAAAATACCGTCTACTTTCTCAGATATCTTACGTGTAATAATGGTTTTTTTAGGTGCTTCTTCAAGTGGCAGCTTTTTATGTCCTGAGCGAACAAAGCGTCCCCACAGATCATAATGGTTAAATGTGTTAGAGTAAGCGCGTAACCCATGGGCTGCATTTTCTATCGAAATTCGCACATCTTTATTATCTGTAAATAGTGCTAAGCTTTCGTTATCAATTGCACTTTCCACCCCGTGAATTTGGCCCCTAAGTGTATCGGGCAAGTTATCTACCGAGATGTTGACCTTTCGGCTCATGGTTTTTATTTCCGTTTTTATTGTGACAGCTAATAACAACACATAAAGCCACAAAAGTTAAATGTTTAAGTTAGTATAAAAGTGATCTGACTTCAAATAAAATGCACAGATCAATATTTTACTAAGAAAAAGTTAAAACATGAGATTTCAGATCAGGTTTTTACTAACTAGGCTTTAATAAACCGAATTTTTACTAACTGAAGAATAAATTTGTCCATTGCAAAGTGTTTTTTTTTAAATTTAGCACGACAAATGACAGTAAAAATGAGAGGCCTGTGGATAAGTTTAGTTCCAGTTAGCATAGATCTGATCTGTACTTACTACAGATCAGATCTATACTAATTAAACCGCTTATTATTCCTGATGGTGGGTGCATAACTTTATAATTTACTTAGTAAAAACATGATCTACAGCATCTATTTTGTGAGTAACTCAGTGCTTAACCTGTGCATAACTAAGCTGCTAAATATTTGCTTAGTAAAAAGGTGATCTGCTAGTAGATAAGGATCTGATCTTAACCACGTACAATACTGATCCAGTTTTTTTAACATTGTTTATATAAATCATAATGTTATATGTATATTTTAAGGCCTTAGCCTTTAATACCTTATATATTTAACCATACTTAAACTTCTTTATTTATACTAAGCAATATTAAAGGCGTAAAATTATTTTATATGTCATGTATTTAAAATGCATGTCGCCTTAAATAGTTGTTTACAGCTAATTGAATGGACATTATACTAAACGCCTAACTTTGAGGAATAAAGTATGTCTATCAATAATAATGCGCTAGATACCTACCGACTTTTGAAAGCAACCGCAGAAGTTGCTGAAAAATCACTAGAAGGACGTATTCAACATTACCGCGCCCATCTTAAATCTGAAGAAAAAGAATTAAGAACCTACACCCAAAAAGCCGCTGCTGATTTACTTGGTTGTAATAATCGTACCTTAAAAAGACGCCATGACAATGGTGATTTTGACGATTTAAACATAAAACGCGGTGCAAACGGTCATTACGCTTATACGTTGGTTAATATTTTTGCCATGGCCGATATAATGGATATAAAACCCGATCATCGTGCACCGACAGACAAACTCCAAGTTATTGTTATTAATTCACTAAAAGGTGGTTGTGGTAAAACAACGAGCATGGTTAATATTGCTGCAGCACTTGCAACTACTAACATCAAGCGTTACCGAATTGGCATTGTCGATTTAGATCCACAGGGGTCATCATCTAGCTTTTTCCCATCTTCTGAGCCCGATCCAATTACTGTTGGTGATTTAATGCGTGACTGCATTGATCTTGAAGAAGGAGAAACCTGGCCTGAATTTGTTTCAAACTCTTTTTTACCAACTCATATTCCTAATATTCGTGTTTTACCCTCAGGTATGGATGATTTTTATTTTGAACACGAAACTGCAACTTTGCTTAAAGACACCTCAAACTATGAGCAAACTCGCCATTACCATAAGCTGTTAGAGCGTGTTATCGAGCCAGTAAAAGATGAATTTGATATTTTACTAATTGATACAGCGCCTACTCTTAACTTTATGTTTTATAATGCATTAATGGCTTCTACAGCGATGCTTATACCGGTTCATCCTGAAGCGGTAGACTTTGATGCTAATAATAAATATTTAAAACGTTTAGGTGAGATTTATCATACCGTTGCAGCTCTTGGTCACGATGGTTGGGACTTTATGCAATTTTTGGTTACCAATTATGTAAAAGGTAATCACTCACAACGTGACATAGTTAAAGACGTAAGAAGCGCCTTTGGTCGCCAAGTCATGAGCTACCCTATTAATCACAGCTCAGCAATTACTGCGAGTTCATCCTCGTTTAATACTATTTTTGATCAAAAAGCGTCTGACAGTTTAGCGAGTAGAGAATCGTTAATGCGCGCACAAGAAAATATCAAAGATGTTGTAGACGAACTCGAAATGCTAATTCGTTCAAATTGGCAATCTACACAATCAAAATTAAATACGCCTAAGTAAGGATGTTGACTAAAAATGGCTAAAAAACGTAAAAATGACACCCGCTTAGATCCCTTTGCAACCGCTGTTGGCAGTAGCAGCTTAGACGCTCTTTTAGAGCAAGCTAATGCAGGCGATGTTATTCGTATGCCTGCGCCAAGCGATCCTAATCGCGAAATTACCTTGGTTTGTAAAGTGATTGCTCATAACGAGATTGAAAAATCGACTCAGGTTTATGGTAAAAATCGCCGTGTACAAGCGCTTTTAAACGAAAAGTCGGTATCCGATATACTTCCTGCAATTAAAGAAGATGGACGTAATCAGCACCCCGCCCTGCTTTGGGATCAAGGTGATATGAGTCTTGTTCTTGCAGGCTCAAGACGTCGCAAAGCCTGTATTTTGGCTGGTGCAGATTATCTTGTTTTGAGTTCAAGTGATTTTAATGAGCAAGATGCCAAAGTGTTAGCAGTTTCTTCGGATCAATACATTGCCCCTAGTCTGTGGGAGTTAGGTCAAGCGTATCAGCAAACTCGAAACGAACTCATTCAACAAGGCAAAAAAGGATCGTACCGCGAGATTGCCGTTATTGAAGGGGTATCGCATACCGCCATTGCGGATGCGATTAAAGCGTATGAGCAAATATCTGCCGATGTTATAGCCCTTTACCCAACAGCTAATCATGTTGGTAGAGAAGTCGCTAAAAAGCTGATTAACGCAAAGGAGCGAGACGAGGTTGCATTTAACGAGTTAGTTGTAGCACTTGCAAGCAATGATGAAGTTAACGCCTTAGAAGCCGACGACAAGCGCGCTATGCTGATCACTAAACTATTAACCGCAGAGCCTAAAACAGCATTAAAGCGTGAGGCTGTGCTTGAAAACGACTTTATTAGTGTGCAACGTAATCTTAAAAGTGGTGACGTTTCAATAAAAATTAATAATAAAGTGATGACAGACAAGCGCTTAGAACAACTTACTAAACTATTAAGTGCTTTTAATTAGTTAGTAATATCGTGATCTGTAAAGGGGGGAGGTTAGTTAAATAGTGATCTAGCCCTCTTAATTAGTTAGTAAAAATCTGATCTTCCGTGGTAATAAAAAGCATAAAAAGCCCGATAAACCACTAAGGATCGTATTTTTACTAACTAAACCTGCTCTATTTGATTAAATTGCTACCTTGTTAGTAAAAACCTGATCTACTCCTAGCAAAACCTCCCTGTTAAGTTAATTTATTGTTTTTATTTTGTAATTTAAACGCCTTTTTTTAGTGAGCAAAATTAAACAATCCTTATAAACCAATTTTTTACTAACCAATCAGATCCAACCAGTTTATTTTAAAAATAATATTGCTTTAGCTCAGCGTTGATAAGGCATATACTGGAAAAATTGTTTTTAAATTTTAATACTTTGAGTGACATGTCTGCTAACTTATCAAAAAATGATTTAATGGCTATTTTTGAAGAAATTAAAAATGAGCAGGCTACCCAGTTTCCTCTTTCTGAGCGATTCATAAAAAAATTGTTTAAACCCGCGGTGTTAGCAAAAGGTAAGTCGTATTATAAAAACGGCCAAATAAGTTGGTTAGAACATAATGCTGATTTTTCTGTTGTTGATTCTACTGTGCAAGGCGATAAGGGCATTGCGTTTAACCAACGAATTGAGATCAGTAAATTACCAACTGGCTATTCAGTCGACACTCACTGTACTTGTAATGTTAAAACTAAATGCCGCCATTTGGCTGCAATTTTGTTAAAACTTAAAATTGAACACTCAGGTGAATACGGCGAAGACTATTTTATTAATGACTGGTTTAGCGAACTCAGCTCGCTTAAAAACACCGATCAAGCTCATCCATCACAAGTGTTACTGTTTGTATTAGATATTGAAAACGATAAAGTATTTTTAACGCCTAAAATTGCCAACTACGATAAAAATAATAATTATGCATTAGGTCGCAATTTAACTGAGCAACAGCTTAATAGTTTTGTAACTCCTAGCGACCTGCTAGAAAGTGATTTTAGATTATATAGCTGGATCCGCTCGCAAAATGCGGTCGGTAATATTGAACTCAAAGGTCAATGGGGCTTTAACGCGCTGCAGCAATTACTAGCTACAGAACGATTATTTTTACAGCGTTCGCGAGTACCTATAAAAGCGCAACCTGGCTTACCCCTAAATTTTGTTTGGGAAAAACAAAAAGAAGTCACCCAGTTAAAAATTCACCTAGATAAAATTCCTAATTGGGCATTAATTAAAACTACGCCGCCCATCTACTTAGATTTAGATAAATATAAGCTAGGCCGCATTCGCACGCCGCTCAGTGCTGACGAAATTGCTCATTTACAAACAATACCTGCACTTCACGATACAAACTTTGATCGAATTTATAAGCAGCTTGCTGATAATTTTGGTGCCGGTGTTATTCCCCATCCGACTAATGCACCAAGCATGCCTGTTAAGTCGTTGAGTAATGCCGTACTTAAAGTCAGCATGTCGGGCTCAGTAATGGCTATTTCGTTATCGTTTAAGTATAAAAATAAAAACTACTTAGCAGGTACTGCGCCTGAAAAACTAATAAATAGTGCATTTGAAAACACCGTTACCAACGAGCTGGTCAACTTAGGCTTTGATTTTTGTAAAGGGGGTTTACACAGCGAGTTTATTTTTAGTCAGGAATCGGCTATTCACTTACACTGGTTAGCGCATGAGGTGTTACCAAGCTTTAAGCAACGTGGTTGGCAAGTATCAATGAGCAAAATAAATATTGCCGATACTAAAAACCAAATTTCCTTGCATGTAAACAGAGCTGCTGGGCATCAAATGCATTGCAAAGTAGTGCTTAACGATACCAAAGTGGCCACTTTATTTAATGTAAATAATAAACTGTTTGAATCGTTAAATCGTCAAAGCGAGTTGTTTTATTACTATCCCGTTGGCCGTCAATTTGGAGTTATAGATAAGGCTGCGTTTAATTTATTAATTGAGTTTAAATTGCGATTTGAGTTTATTAAAACGCGCGACGAATTTAATATTCCACTTTCATACTTACCTGAATTAGTTAAGCACACAGCCATTAATGTTGAGCTGCATGATCCGTCATTAGAGCGCTACCTTGATGAGCTAAGCAATGACGCGCTGTTATCGCCCAATATCGCCATTCATGGCTTACACGATTCTGTGGTGCTTAGAGAATACCAGCAAGAAGGCGTAGCTTGGCTTAACTTTTTAAAGCGTAATCAGCTAGGTGGTATTTTAGCGGACGATATGGGCTTGGGTAAAACTTTGCAGGTGATCGCTTATTTAGCCAGTTCTTATAATACTCCGCAAGCTGGCCCTACGCTTATTGTTTGCCCAACAAGCTTAGTGAGTAATTGGCAAAACGAAATTAACAAGTTTGCTAAAAACTTAAAAGTGACCACTATTTTTGGTGCACACCGTAATGATGCGTTAAAACACTTGGCACAAGCACAGTGTATATTAACCACCTATCCGTTATTAAAACGTGACATTGCTTATTATTCGCCACTGTATTTTGAAAACATTATTCTTGATGAAGCGCAGTATATTAAAAATGATACGGCACAGGTATCGCGGTTAGTTAAACGTTTGAATGCCGATTTTAAGCTTTGCTTAAGCGGTACCCCAATTGAGAACAATTTATTTGAATTAAAGTCGTTACTCGATTTTGCTATGCCTTCGTTATTAGGTTCCCAGGCGCACTTTAAGCAGCACTTTCAAGGTCCTATTGAGCGCGAAAGTAACATTGAGCGTGCAGAGCAGTTAAAAGCGTTAATTATGCCGTTTATTTTGCGCCGGACTAAAGCCCAAGTAGCTCAAGAACTGCCGCAAAAAACGGAGCTTGTTAAAGAATTTGAGTTTGAGCCTAAACAAAAGGACATGTACCAAGGCATAACACATGCGCTTGAAGAAAAACTCATTGATTTATTTGCCGAGCAAGGCGTGCAAAAAAGTAAACTCGCCTTTCTAGAGGCACTATTAAAACTTCGCCAAATATGTTGTCATCCTAAACTTATTGAGCCAGAAACCGACGCTGCTAGTGCTAAGTTAGAATGGTTATCAAGCCATTTACCTTTAATGCTCAGCCTTGGCCGTAAGGTGATTATATTCAGCCAGTTTACCTCTGCTCTTGATTTAATTGCCGAGCGTTTGAATACACTTAACATTAAATTTAGCATGTTAACTGGGCAAACGCGCCATCGCGATAAAGTGATAGACGAATTCACCAGTGGCACTACTTCGGTATTTTTAATTAGCTTAAAAGCAGGTGGCACAGGGCTTAATTTAACCCAAGCCGATACCGTTATTCATTTTGATCCTTGGTGGAATCCAGCTGTTGAAAAGCAAGCGACCGATCGTGCTTATCGTATTGGCCAAACTAATCCGGTATTTGTGTATAAATTGATTATGGCTAACTCTATTGAACAAAAGGTGTTTCAAATGCAGCAAGATAAACAAGCGCTTGTAGATGCATTATTTACTGAAAAATCAATGAGTTTTACCCAGTTTGATGAACAACAAATGTTGTCTTTAATTAAAAGTTAAAAATTAACAATAATTTTTTGAACTTATTTGAATTGTGGGCGTCTATTAATACAGCTTGGTTAAATTGCAGTTTCTCCAAGTTTTCATGTTGATATCCCATATAGTAGTTACTAGACATAGTAATGATTAAGCCAGCCAGTTCAGCGCTGGCTTTTTTTTTGCCTGAATATTTTAAATTATTTTATTTAAAATATTTTTGAACTAATCAATAATGGCTGGGTCTATTAATATGCTTGTAGTTGATATGTTGTTATACAAGTTTCATGTTGATTTCCCTGTTTGATTACTAATTTAGTAATATTGAGCCAGCTTTATTAGCTGGCTTTTTTTATGCTCTAAATTCAACTTTTTTAAAAATTATTTTGAACTAATTTAATCAGGACGCGTCTACTATTATGCTTGTAGTGATGTGTTGTTATACAAGTTTCATGTTGATTTCCCTGTTTGATTACTGATTAAGTAATATTGAGCCAGCTTTAATAGCTGGCTTTTTTTATGCGCTTAATTTAGTGCGTTACCCCTACTGCTAAAGAGCGTTATTCGCTATGATGGCATGTCACTAAATTTTAAAAGTTTATTTTATGTTTACTTCGTTTTTATCCCATTTAGATTGGTTAAGTGTAAGTGCTGGCGCTATAACAGGCATGGCTATTTTTGGTGTTGTATCAATGCAATTAAGCAAAAAAATAAAGCGCCAAGTAAATGAGCAACAACAACAGTTAATGTTATTACAAAGCCAGCATGAGCAAACACAAAGCCAATATGCCGCGTTGGTTGAAGAGCACGATTTATTAGGACTTACACATCAAGAGCAGCGGGATCAGTCTCAGCATTTTAAAACCCGTTTAACTGAGCAAGAAAAGCAAAGCCAACTTTATAATCAATATTGGCGTAAAGCCGAAGCCGAGCTAACCGCCCTGCGCGAGCAATACAATCTGCGCGATGTAGAGCTTAATAATATACGCACTACCCTTGAGCAAAAGCAGCAACATTTTAGTGAACAACTCGCCCATATAGAGCAAAGTAAAGAAACGCTTAAAAAAGAATTTGAAAATTTAGCCAACCAAATATTAGAAGAAAAGTCGCAAAAATTTAAAACCCTCAATCAAGAAAGCATAGAGCAGTTACTTAAGCCGGTTCAAGGAGAGCTAAAAGGCTTTAGAGATAAAATGGAGTCTATTCACGTTGAAGACTTACAACAACGTGCTGCACTTAAAACTGAGCTGCTGCATTTACAAGCCAAAAGCCAAGCAATTACCGAGCAGGCCGATAAGCTAAGCAGTGCCTTACAAGGGCAAAAGAAAACCCAAGGTAATTGGGGCGAGTTAATGCTTGAAAACGTGCTTGATAGCGCAGGCCTGCGCGCTGGCACCGATTACAAGCGAGAAGTGTCGTATAATACCGAAGACGGCCGTTTGCGCCCTGATGTTGTGGTGTATTTACCTCAAGGTCGACACTTAGTGATTGATGCAAAAACATCGTTAAATGCCTATACCCGTTATGTAAATGCCGAAACAGAGCTTGAGTCTCAACAAGCGATTAAAGAGCATGTAAATGCCGTAACTGCCCGTATAAATGAGCTGGCCAGTAAATCGTATGACCGCCTACCAGGGATAAACTCGCCTGAGGTTGTTATTATGTTTGTACCTATAGAGTCCGCCTTTGTAGAAGCACTTAAATACCAAAGCGACATTTACCAGCAAGCAATAGAAAAAAACATTTTGGTTGCTACCCCTACTACCCTGCTAACCAGTTTAAATATTGTTAAACAGTTATGGCGCTTTGAAGAGCAAACTAAATATTCAAAAGAGCTGGCTAATCGTGCTGAGCGTTTTTACAGTAAACTCAACGGCTTTTTAACTAGTATGGAAGGTGTGGGTAAACAGCTTGATAAAGCCAAAGAAACTTACGATAAAGCATTTTCTCAGTTATACCGTGGTAAAGGTAACTTAATTAAACAAGCCTCAGAATTTAAGGAGCTGGGTGTATCGGTGCAAAAAGAGTTACCTCAAGAAAGCGTTGAACGCGCTCACTTAGAGCTTGATGAATAAACACCGCACATAATTTTTGCGCACTGAGGTTGTGCATTTATGTGGCTAGTTATTTACTAACGGCGCAGGCATTATAATAATATCTGTCCTTTAGGATTAATCACATGCAACGCCCAACCGTTTTTTTCATTTCACATGGTGGCGGCCCAATGCCATTACTAGGTAATGCCAACCATGCAGAAATGCGAGCCTGCTTAGAACAAGTTGCCGCTAAAATCCCAAAGCCTTCTGCTATCTTAATGGTCAGCGCACATTGGGAAGCTCAACCAATTAGTATAACGGCGCACTCTTCACCGCCGCTTATTTACGATTACTACGGTTTTCCTAAGCAGGCGTATCAATTAACTTATCCTTGTGCTGGCCAGCCGCAACTTGCTAATTTAGTACAGCAGGCGCTCGCAACACATAATATTGACTCAAAACTCGATTTACAGCGTGGCTACGATCACGGTATGTTTGTACCGTTAAAAATTATGTACCCAGAGGCCGATATTCCTTGTGTGCAAATATCCTTGCACCCAAGCCTCGATCCGTTAATGCATGTTGAAATTGGTAAAGCGTTGCAAAGTATTGATTACGAGAACTTATTAATTATAGGCTCAGGCTTTACCTTCCATAATATGCGCGCTTTTGGTGTTACCCAATCAAGCGATGTTAATCAGCAAAATCAGGCATTTGAAAATTGGCTGGTAAGCACAGTCGCAGATCAAACATTAACCGAGCAGCAGCGTGAACAGCAATTATTAGCATGGCAGCAAGCTCCAGCTGCACGCTTTAATCACCCCAGAGAAGAGCACTTGTTACCACTACATGTATGCTATGGCGCTGCTATGTGTTCAAGCACTGAGGTATTTGAATTAAATATTGCCAATAAGCGAGCCAGTATGTATTTGTGGCAATAATAAAAAACACGCCAGACTTTACTAGGCGTGTTTTTGGTTCTACTGCATTTATTGCAGCGGTTAAGCGGCAATTACCATTTCATTTCGCCTTTATGAACTTTAGCACCAATGCTAAGAGCCATAGGTAATACAGCCTCAGGGTATGAGTTGGTCATTTTATCTATCAGCAGCTTACTGTTATCACTATTTTGCTTAGCGTGTGCAAAATCCTTTAAATACTGGATTGAAAAATCAATATTTGCAGCATCTAATTGGGTGCCTGCTTTCATATGCCCAGGGATCACCACTTCAGGGTTTAGTGCTTTCATTTCATTAAGTTGCTTTGCCCATGCATTTTGCTCTGCTTGAGTTTGTGCATCGGCCATCCATAAATGAACATTAGCGTATACAGCCACATTTCCTAAAATAGCTTTATTATCAGGTATCCATAAATAAGGACGATGATTATGCTCACCCTCTGTGCCACGAATTTCAATGGTATGGCCTTCTATTTTTAAGCTATTACCATTAAATATCTTAGGTACGACGGGGTTTTTAGGTGCGTTTTCACCCATTTTTGGCGTCCAAAAAGCAAGTTTGCCTTTAAGCTTTGCTGCTATTTTTTGGTGCACTGCCGGTGTGGTTATAATCTTTGCGTCAGGAAAAAACTGCTGTAACACTTCAGCGCCAAAGTAGTAATCAGGATCGGCTTGGCTAATAAAAATAGTTTTTAGTTGTTTACCAGAGTCAATTACTTTGGCGGCAATGCGCAGTGCATCTGCTTTGGTAAATCCGGTATCAATTAAAATTGCATCGGTACGGCCATAAACCAGCGTGGCATTAACATGAAAGCTATTGCTGTCAGCGTTATACACATCAAGGGTTAGTGGGGTTTCGTCTGCAATAGCAATATTGCTGGCTAATAGTGTGCTTAGTAAAAGAGTGCGTAGGTTCATAGTATTCTCATCATTGGTTGCTAATGCGAGCATAATAAAGGTTTGATATGTTCAGAAAAACAACCAATAATTAGCATCATTGTTTCATAAATCGTGCAAATACTATGGATAAACTCACCGCAGCGCAGGTTTTTGTGGATGTTGCCTACTCAGGCAGTTTTACTGCCACTGCCGATCGGCTTGAAATGTCACGCCCTATGGTTACTCGTCATATTGAGTCGGCGGAGGCTTGGTTAAATACGCGCTTATTGCATCGCACTACCCGTAAAGTAACGCTTACCACCGCCGGCGAGGCCTGTTTACCCGAAATAGAGCAATGGTTAGCACAGGCTAACCGTTTAGTTGAACAAACAAAAAGCCAGCAACAGTTGTCAGGTAAAATACGAGTAGCGACCAGTATGTCGTTAGGTTTTGCGCAATTAGCCCCTATATTTACACGCTTTATGAAACGTCATCCTAACGTGCAAATAGACATAGATCTTGAAGACTCAACCACAGATCTAATAGAGCAACGTGTTGATTTGGCAATACGTATTGCAGCCAATCCTGATCCTTCGTTAATAGGTAAACCTATTGCCGAGTGTGAATCTATATTAGTGGCCTCAGCCAGCTACCTTGCTGATTATCCGCCAATAACGACACCACAACAGTTAAGCGCTCATCAGTGTTTAGGCTATAAAAACTTCGACCGATATATTTGGCATTTACACAACGGGGATGAGTTTCAATCTGTTGATGTTAAATGTAATTTAAGTGCAAACGAGGCCACCACATTACTTCATGCAGCCATAGCCGGTGGTGGTATTTCAGTACAGCCTACGTATTTGGCAAATCAATATATACTTGATGGTCGCTTGCAGCGTGTATTAGCGCCATGGACATCAAACCCAATGAAAATATATGTGCTTTACCCTTCTCGTCAGCATTTATCGACAACAGTAAGAGCACTAATCGACACGCTCAGTGATGAATTTAAAAATCCAGCATGGTAATTAATTATAAAAGTTTGGGTTTAAACCATAGCTTTGTGCGTTAAGCATGCTGATATTGTGTAAGTTATTTTGTTACAGTAAATGTAATAAGCGCCTTAATCTATAAAGGTCAGCAGACCCAAGGAACAATAACAATGAATCTGATCAAAACATCGGGCTTGGCACTGGCCATTGTTGCGGGCTTAGGCTTGCAAGCATGTTCAAGTACCAGCATAACAACCAACAATAATGCAGCGATGAGCACCGTGAATAACCCATTAAGCCTAGCGCAAATTTATAAAGATAAAGAATTTAAAACCCAGCGAAGCACTTACTTTAAGTGGCTAGACGATGGTACCGGCTACACTGTGCTTGAAGAGCGCGAAAGCGAAAAAGAAAAAGCAGATGATAACAACGCCGATGACGAAAAAGAGCACGGCGTAAAAGGCAACGACATTGTATTTTACAATGCTGACGGCACAGGCCGTAAAGTACTGGTTGAGTTTGAAAAGCTGTTGCCAGAGGGCGCAGACGAGCCATTTGCAATCGAAAGCTATCAGTGGTCAAAAGACGGTAAATGGCTGATGGTATTTACCAACAGCGAGCAAGTTTGGCGTTCGCGCAGCAGAGGCGACTTTTGGTTACTTAACCTTGAGACAAACCAATTACAGCAATTAGGTGGTAAAGACGTTGAGCCAACTAAGTTAATGTTTGCTAAGTTCTCGCCAGATAGCTCAAAAGTGGCTTACGTGCGCGACAACAATATTTATATGCAAGCGGTTGGTAGTAACGATGTAACCGCGCTCACAACCGATGGCAGTGCCACCATTGTTAACGGTAATTTTGATTGGGTATACGAAGAAGAATTTACTATTGCCGATGGTTTTCGTTGGAGCCCCGACAACAAATCAATCGCCTATTGGCAGCTTGATACCAGTGACGTTAAATTTTTCACTATGATCAACAACACTGACGAACTGTACCCTACCCTTAAAGAGTTCCCTTATCCTAAAGCGGGTGAAACCAACTCTGCCGTGCGTGTTGGTGTGGTAAGCCTTAGCGACAAACAAACCCGTTGGGCTGAGCTTGAAGGCGATAACCGCGACCGTTATATTCCGCGTATTAGCTGGGCAGGCACCGGTAATGAATTAATGATTCAAGACTTAAACCGCCCACAAAGCCATAACAAAGTGTGGTTGTTTGATTGGCAAAAGCAGCAACTGACTAAAATTTTAGAAGACAAGGACGATGCGTTTATCGAATGGTTTTATAAAGCCAACTGGTCAAAAGACGGTGAGTTTTTTATTTGGCATAGCGAACGCGACGGCTGGCGTCATCTTTACCGTGTATCGCGCGATGGCAAAACTATTATCGACCTAACCCCAGGCGATTTCGACATTATTGATATGCTGAGCATCAATGAAGACAAAAACGTAATGTATTTTATTGCCTCGCCAAACGATCCTGGTCAGCGTTATTTATACAGCACACCGCTTGATGGCAGCAGCAAACCGGTACGGGTAACGCCTGCTGAGTTTGAAGGTTCAAACAGCTACTACATGTCAAAAGATGCCTCATGGGCTATGCACACTTACTCAAAATTTGGTACGCCACCGACTAAAGAGATCATTAAAGTGAGCGATCATAGTAATGTAAAAACCTTAGTTGAAAATACAAAGCTTAAACAAAAACTGGCTGAACAAAGCTTACCAAAGCATGAGTTTTTTAAAGTAAACGCGCAAGATGGCACCGAGCTTGACGGCTACATTATGTTCCCAGAGAACATGGATAAAAGTAAAAAATACCCAATTGTGTTTTACGTATACGGCGAACCATGGGGTTCAACCGTGCAAGACCGCTGGGAAGGTAACAGTTACTTATATAAATCGTTACTAACGCAAAAAGGTTTTATTGTGGCATCGGTTGATAATCGTGGTACACGTGCACCAAAAGGCCGAGATTGGCGCAAATCGATTTATAAAAAAATTGGTTCTATCACAGTGCAAGACCAAGTTGATGCGCTAGATGCCATGGCTAAACGTTGGGATGTAATCGACACCGAGCGCGTTGGCGTGTGGGGACACTCTGGGGGCGGTAGTTCAACCCTTAACTTGTTATTCCGCCACGGTGATAAATTTAAAGTAGGCATTGCCTCAGCACCCGTGCCAGACATTCGTTTGTACGACACCATTTACCAAGAGCGTTATGCGGGCAACCCAAACACCGATCCTGAGAGTTACGATAACACCTCGCCGATTACCTTTGCTAAAAACCTAACCGGTAAGCTATTGCTTATTCACGGCACAGGCGATGATAACGTGCATTATCAAGGCTCAGAACGCTTAATTGATGAGCTTGTAAAGCATAACAAGCAGTTTGAGTTTTTCTCATACCCTAACCGCTCACACAGCTTACGCGAAGGCAAAGGCACCACTTTGCATTACCATACTATGATGGCTGACTTTTTTGAAAAGCACTTACTAAACAAGTAATCGCTTTAAAAAAATAAAATACTAAAGCCGCACACTAATTATTAGTATGCGGCTTTTTTAATCAAAATGTAACGGGGGTTTACAGGATTCAGTTGTAAGGGAAAAGGTTTAAGGATAATTTTTTATTAGGTAATAAATGTTGTTGAATAGCACTACAAAACTATAAAAAGATAGACTATTAGTTATTTCTAAATTACTTAACATTTAATTCGAATACTTTAATAAGTTTTTCGACTGTCTTCACACAATCAATATTCACGCAGCCATGAAGTTCATTGTATTTGAGTAGTGCTACTAAATAAGAGCGATAACCTTTTATTTTATTTTGTAACTGATCATCAGCAAATTTATTATAAAAATTTAAATTTTTACCGAATTTTGCTTTAAACTTATTGGGGTTTAATTTAAATTGATTTTCCATGATATAGGTAGGGCTTTGTTTCTTTCTAAGTAATGCTGCAAGTTTCTTAAGTGTTTTTAGCTTTTTATTTGATAATCTGATTTTTCCAACGGGTTTTTCTTTTAGAACATTAAATAGGCTTTTCTCAATTTTCTTATTTTGAATTACATAACCATTGAGAGAAATAGTGTTTTCTGCTTCCTTCCTTTTTCTTTTTTTTAACTTGAGAGACAAGGTTGATATAAATATAGATATGTCTCTTTCAAACTGTTCTGAATGTAAATATCGACTTTTGTACGAAGAAAATAACATATCATCTGCATAACGAGTGTAAGTAATCCCTTTTTCTTCACAGAGTTTCTGAATAAGAATATCTACTCTTCTGAAAATAATATTAGATATAATAGGTGATGAAGAAAATCCTATGGGAAGGATTTCTCTTGCTTTCAGATCTTGGTCAACATGATCATTGCTAACTTTATGAGTAACAGACATATATGCAATATCTAAAGCAGAGTATTTAGCTCCGTTTTTTGTATCGTTAAAATGTTGGCTAAGTAGTTCTCTAACTTCGCTTACAGGTATCGAATGAAAGAACTTTTTTATATCCAGCCTTAGAAAGAAATACCCTGTTATATGTGGCCTAAGAAAATCATAATAGGACTTTCCTGCTACAAAGCCGCATGCAGATGAATTAATAGGATTTTTGTTTAAAACAAATTTAGTTATCCTATCATTTATATCTTTATGTAGAGAATTTTGAGCTATTTCGAAGAAACTGTCAGGGCCGACTTTTGACTCTCTCACACTTGGTGAGAATTCATTGAATATTTCGCTTTGTCCTTTAAGGATTGCTTTTTTAAAAAATTCATCACTAATTTTAGTATTAATCATAGATGCTTCAACCTGATACAAAAGAACACCATTACACCGTAGGTGTGACTTAGAAGCATGCTAATCGGCGACATCAGATTAGTGCCTATTGGGGCTGCGCTCAAAGCCACAGAAGAACAGGTTTTCTGTGGCTGAGAACTGGAGAAGCAAGCTCTCAGATACTCGTAATAACTCATATCTCCCCTCTACTATCAGGTTGAAGCCTTCGAATAATATCATATAGTTCAGGGAAATAAATTTTAAATACACTGCCGAATGATTGTTTCTTCTCCATAGACTCTTTTTCTATTTGCTCAACAGCATAGTTGATAAAACTTGTTGTCCACCCATCAGTTTTCTTCAAATATTTATTTTTAACTATTCTCATTTCTAATAAATTCATTAGGATTTTTGCATGTCTAGAGGAGTAACGTAATTTACCTTGGGCTTTTTTAGTTTTCTGCATATTTTGCTTATATGTTTCAGGGTTAAAGTAGCTGTAATCCGTTAGCGCTTTAGACTTACCATTGAAGATCACTCGAATATAATCTATCAGCATTTCTTCGTTTAGGTATTTACTTTGTTTTAATCGATTTAAAATAGAAGCTGTATCTGATTTGTACTCTCTATCCAACCATTTGTAGACTATGCTAGAGCTATCATTTTGAATTAAGCACCCCTCTAGTGTTGTTCTATTTATATAAATATTTTTATTAAGTAATTGATTTTTTACAGCCATGAAAATTCGTTCAAAACCTGATTTATCAGTGAAGTCTTGCGAAGTTTTATTGACCTCAACAGGCTTTTTTTTGCTGGATATTAAGCAAGCTAAGTTTTCTTTTCTAGCTTTATAATTTTTACTGAACCCCATTTTGTATCTATTATACTCAGCCTTTAATGATTCAGTCTTAAAATCGAAATAATTGCCGTTTTTTTGAAGCTCTAATGATAACTTTTTGGGTTCTCCTTTTATCGATATTGCTTTATCTGCGTCGAATAAAAACATATATGGAATGGCTGTGTTTGAATAAGATGGATTAACTCGTTCTCCAATAACATTGTTGCTGCATTTATAAAGATCTATGTTTTTTAAGTGAGAAAAATGTTCTGTCAATTTCATATTACCAAAAACTTCTAATTCACTTTCACCTTCTACAAACAAGATAAAATCACTGAAGAAAAGTCTTGCTTCATTGTCACTAAATATGTTTATGAAGCTTTCATTATCGTAGGTTGAATTCAACTTACTAATTGTAGTTTTAGAATCGGTTTTTTTTTGAAAACAATAAATCCTTTGATTAACTCTAAATTTTTTTATTATTTCTTTTACAATATTTGGAGAGTGGGTCGTTAAAAAGACTCGTGGCCTTGTAATTCTATCATCACCATTTTTGCTATATTTGTAACTGGTATAAATATCCTGAATTAAAACTTCGTTCATTTTTGGATGAAGACCGAGTTCTGGTTCGTCTATGAAAACGAATGGTGTTATGTACTCTCTTCTAGATATTGTTATTAATATCTTAAGAAAAGTTTTGATAAAATGAAATGAGTTGGTTCCATCTGAGTGATATTTCAGATCATTCTCATCTATTTCAAAACGATAGCCCTTTAATCCAGCTTTAATATAGCTGAGTACTTTTTCTTTTTGAGTGCTTTGTCTTGTAGATATAGTATCGTTTAGGTCTGCTATATATTTTTTATACGAGTTATCACCGTTCGCATTGATTGATTTATCAAAGAAATTTATAACTGATTGCTCGTCAATATTAGACAGGTTAAATGATTTAAGTCTTGATATAAGATCCCATAAACTATCCCATTCATGTAGGTTCATATGTCTAGGTTCAATATGAAAAAATGGAAAAAGATACAAAATTAAGTTTAAGGTTTGCTTGTCGTTAGTGGACCACTTTACTTTACCATCATTATAAATGTTTAAAACTAAAGTATAGGTTGTATGATCATTATCGTATCGCATTAATGTAAATATACTTCGCATATGAAGTGGGATGAGTTTTCTAATTATTAATGCAAAGTATTGATTAGTAGGTTTTTTCCTCGCTATTCGATAAATTCTCGTTAGATCGAAAGTTATTGATATGGAGCCTTTGTATGAATAGTTTGAATTTAGTTTTGGTGGTAATTCCTCTTTACCATCTAATTTATTATAAAAAAATTTTAATACTTTAAGTAAGTTAGACTTACCAACGTTGTTACGGCCAACGATACAATTTAAGTCATTCAAATCCTCTACTAGTAGGTTGTCAAATGATAGCAAGTTAGTAATTTCAATTTTTTTTACGGTCATAATTTTCTTTTTTTATTATATAACAGCTAATTAGGCTATTGTTCATAGTTGTTGTACTGAAGAAACGGGCTCAACTTTAGTTCTTCTACATCAAAAATTTTAGGTGAACGTTAATTCCTCAAGCCGATGTGCTAAGAACTAACTTTCATTTTTATCACCAAAAACCGTTACTATCTTGTAATTGGCCCATGAGCTGTTTGCCAGCATAAACATCAAGTGATCTATTATTCATTGCCAGCCACCATGTTCTGGATTTGCATTAGTAATTTATTTTTAGCCTTTTCATCATGTTGAGGTATCACCACATCTATTTTTACTTCTAAGCCTAAAGCTTCCATTAAATCGAACGCGCGGCCAATTGATAACGAGCCTGTGCCATTTTCAAAGTCACTCACTGTATTAATACTAATACCAGAGAAATCTCCCGCAGTTTTTTGATCAAGCTTTTGGCTTTTTCTCACCATACTTGCCAATTTACCTAATTGTTTTGCTGACTTTATCGTGACTTCCATAACCCATCCAAAATTCACAGTGTTTTGTGAATAATAGTTAAAAAAGTACAAAAAAGCTAATCATTCACAATATTTTGTGAATTATAGCGAAAGTTAACTCACTAAGGGATAAATTCACAGTATTTTATGAATTAGTAAATTAATAGGCATGAACTTAATAAATTCACAATAAACTATGAATTTAGGTAATTGAAAATTTCACTCTCTTTTTAATCAAAATGGTGCGAGGGTTTACAATTGAGGTCAAAGGTTAAAGGAACAAGGTCAAAGAATTTTAGTTACGGTAAGTTGGGTAGAGTGCAACGAAACCCAACAAGGAAATACTGCTCAATGGCAATAATTGAATCGTTTAATACTAAACACAGCTTGGAATTAGAGAGGCATTAAAAAAGTAGCATCCTTGCTACTACAAGTGCGATATTAAGAGCTTGGTTGCGAAGGTTGATACTTATTAACGAGAATGTGCTGCAAACTTTTAAGAGCCCGCTTTATCGCTTGCAGCATACTTCTTCCTTTTGTATTTACATTAATACTGGGTAGCCCAGGCAAAAGAATATTAATTTTGCATTGCTGCAAAGTGCCGTGGCGCTCACTCGAAAGATCATTTATTTGAATCTCAACTTTACGAATATTTAAAGCATGTTTTGCCAATTGGCTTTTTATCAACTTCAAAAGCGACATCTTTTCACTTGCGTTAATTATCTTATTTTTAACTGTAAGTTTTAGCTTCATGCAATTACACCTTTTAATAGTAACTATGTTGCAGGCATGACTGTAATCTACTAACTTAGTGGCAAAGGAAAAAGCTGATTATTTCTTACTTTAAAACAGGTATTTTCGAATGATTACCAACATTAACTACAATCACTTATATTATTTTTGGCAGGTAAGTAAGCACGGCAGTATTGCAGCGGCGAGTAAAATACTTAATTTAACGCCGCAAACGGTCAGCTCACAAATTACTAACTTAGAGCAACGATTAGGAAAACCACTGTTTGTTCGCCAAGGCCGAGGCCTACAGTTAACGGAATTTGGCCATGTAACCCAGCAATACACCAATGATATGTTTGCTATTGCCCATGAATGGCTAGAAACCACGCAAGGTGATACCACGCAATATTCACGAACGTTAAAGGTGGGTATTTCAGACGTGTTGCCTAAATCACTGGTGTCGAAGTGGCTAGCGCCTTTAATTAATAACGACCGTATTACCAACTTGCACTGTATTGACGGCCAACAAGATGAGCTGCTGGCACAAATGGCGATTCATAAGATCGATTTAGTGTTAGCTGATAAACCACTCGATACTACCTTGTCATTTAAGGCGTTTTGTCATGAAATAGGCAAAAGCCAAATCGCTCTTTTTGGTAACGAAACATGGCATTCGCAATTACATAAGCAGTTTCCGCAGTCTTTAAACAACAAGCCTTTAGTGCTCCCCGCAAAAGAAAGCCCCGTCGCGCGTGCTATTTATTATTGGCTGCAAGAGCAAGATATTGAAATGACAATAGCTGGCCATGTTGACGACAGCGCATTAATGAAGTCGTTAGGTGAGCAAGGGTTTGGGGTATTCCCTGCGCCTATTTTGGTAAGAGCCGAAGTAGAGCGCCATTACGGCGTTAATTACATTGGTACAATTGATAATGTTTATCAGCATTATTATGCCTTTACACCCGACAGGCTCATTAAAGACAGTATTTATGATGAATTTATAAAGCATGCGCAAATGACGTAGATTTTAGTTAATCGCTTTAAGATTGACGGGCGTCGCGGTGCGGGGTACGGACTTAGAACCTTACAGTTCAAATAAATATATTAAAAATATTAATAAAGCGATAAAGAATACCGGAGTGAGCAAATAAAATATGATATTGGCTACTATTTTATTGTTATCTCTAAACTTTAGTACTTTTTGGCGTGCGGCAATTAAGGCTGGAAATGTAATAAATCCTTGGATACCGATAGCTAAAGTAATAGTAAGTTGCATGATAATAATTTGCCAGTATTGCTCTGGGTCATCAATTAACGATGCTTGTTGATAGTCGCTGCCTGTCGTTCCAAGCTGATGAGCAGTTCCTGTAATTAACCCTATAATAGGTGATATCAAAAAGAATAAAGCAACACTTAAGATTGTTTTATCAACTTTATCCCTTAATTTAACTATTTTCATAGCATCCTTGCCTTAAAGTTTATTATTTCAAAATATATTCGCAAGCAAGCCTGCGAACTTTAACCTTATCGAGTAAACATATTGATTGCCATTATTATTAATAAGCCGGCAAATATTTTCTTTATGGTTGAAACTGGCAAATAATGGGTGGCTTTAGCACCGAGCGGTGCAGTAAACCATGAGGTGCATACAATACCCAATAAAGCGGGCAAATACACAAAGCCCGCAAATCCTTCTTTTAGGCTAAATAACTGGCTGCCTGAACTGATATAACCCATTGAACCAAACAGGGCTATCACAATGCCTGAGGCTGATGCGCAGCCTATGGCTTTTTTCATATCAACAGAAAAAAACGTCAGTAGCGGCACTAATACGGCTCCGCCGCCAATACCAATCATGGCAGACAAGCCACCGGTTATGGTCGTATAAACACTCAGTAGTCCTTTATTTGGTAACGGGCGCTCTAATGATGAATCATTCTTACCTGAAAAAATCATTTTTAGTGCAATTAGCACCACGCTTACAGCAAATACCAAACGCACTACATGCTCGGGTAACAGCGCAGCTATAAAGCCACTAATAAGCGCACCAAAGGCAACGCCTGCCATAACCCAAGGTGCAATATCCCACGGTACATTGCCATTTTTATGATGCGCAATAGCCGACGAGGTCGAGGTAAATAAAATAGAGGCCAGCGAGGTCGCAATGGCAACCACCACTACTTGTTCAGGTGGCAAAGCATTAAAGTGCAGTAATATCATGCTGAGTATGGGCACAATCACTAGCCCGCCCCCTATTCCTAATAAGCCTGCTAAAAAACCAACACCGCTACCTAATATGGCGCAGTATATAATTAACACTATTAAATCACTCATTCCTTTTGTCTCTTCTTATGTTGTGGAAAGTTCTGCGACGGCGAGCTGCTTAATAAAGCGCTTAAGCTCACCTAAGTTTATTCGAGTATATCAACAACCGTTTATGCAAATTGGACTTTAAGTACTTATGAGCATTGAATAATACTCACGTTTTGTATGAATAAATCACAACACCCGTAAAAACATCTAGAAATCTAGACTTCTAAAGTGGGTTTTGTCTGAGTGGGAGCGTCTACTGGCCTAATTTATCCATTCAACTTTGTTAAAGAATGAATCTGGCTCATGTTTTACCTGAAATAATACCGTTTTTCTTCATGCTACATAGCGCGTATAAATTTATTAACTCTGCAAAGCACCATTACAGTTATCCCGTTAGTTTGGTTTTAACAGCGAGTAATGTGTCATTGATAAAAGCAGTAACAACTCAAATTGAAAGGATACGGCTATGAGCACTGATCTTACATTTACTATTAAAAGCACTAACTTGGATGAAAACTACCATCCGTCAAATAACACACGAATTACGACCAATTTCGCTAATTTAGCTAGGGGTGAAAGCCGCCAACAAAACCTGCGTAATACCCTAAAAATGATCAACAACCGCTTTAATGCACTGGCCAGTTGGGATAACCCACAAGGGGATCGTTACGAGATTGAGCTCGAGATCATTTCGGTTGATTTAGATATTACTAGCAGTGGTCAGGCATTTCCGTCAATTGAGGTATTAAAAACCAATATTATTGACCGTCAAACCAACGAGCGAATTGAGGGCATGGTGGGTAATAACTTTTCATCGTATGTGCGCGACTACGACTTTAGCGTGTTACTACTTGAGCATAACAAAAGCAAACCGCAATTTAGCATTCCCGATAACTTTGGTGACTTACACGGCAAGTTGTTTAAATGCTTTGTAAACTCAAATACATATAAACAGCATTTTAAAAAGCCACCTGTTATTTGTTTAAGCGTGTCTGATAACAAAACCTATCAGCAAACCGAAAACTTACACCCTATTTTAGGCGTAGAGTATCAGCCTAATGAGTCGTCGTTAACAGAGCAATACTTTAAAAAAATGGGCTTACAAGTGCGCTACTTTATGCCACCAAATAGCGTTGCGCCGTTAGCGTTTTACTTTTTTGGTGACCTACTTAACGACTACAGCAACCTTGAACTAATTAGCACCATTAGCACTATGGAAACGTTTCAAAAAATTTATCGTCCAGAAATTTATAACGCCAACGCCGCCGCAGGTAGCCGTTATAAACCTAATTTAAAAAATGACGACCATTCGTTAACGCAAATTGTGTATGACCGCGCAGAGCGAGGTCAATTAGCGATTGAGCAAGGCAAATTTACCGAGCAGCACTTTATTAAGCCTTATCAGTCAGTATTGCAGCAGTTCTCGGCAAGTATCGCTTAATCACACAACAAAATTAAAGGCAGCATTTATTATGAAAAAACTATTACCCACTTCATCAGCAGGCAGCTTGCCAAAACCGTCATGGCTTGCTGAGCCCGAAACCTTATGGTCACCGTGGAAATTACAAGGTAGTGAGCTGATTGATGGCAAACACGACGCCTTGCGTATTTCCCTGCACGAGCAACAAACCGCAGGCGTAGATATAGTCAGCGATGGCGAACAAACTCGCCAGCACTTTGTAACCACCTTTATTGAGCACTTAAATGGCGTTGATTTTGAAAACCGTAAAACAGTTAAAATTCGCGACCGTTACGACGCCAGCGTACCCACAGTGGTTGGCCCTGTGTCTCGCACTAAATCGGTATTTGTTGAAGACGCCAAGTTTTTACGCCAACAAACAAGCCAATCAATTAAATGGGCATTGCCTGGGCCAATGACCATGATCGACACCCTGTATGACGATCATTATAAAAGCCGTGAAAAACTAGCATGGGAATTTGCTAAAATACTCAACCAAGAAGCCAAAGAGTTAGAAGCCGCAGGGGTCGACATAATTCAATTTGATGAACCCGCTTTTAACGTGTTTTTTGACGAGGTAAACGACTGGGGCATAGCCTGCCTAGAGCGAGCCATAGAAGGGTTAAAATGCGAAACCGCCGTGCATATTTGCTATGGCTACGGCATTAAAGCCAACACCGATTGGAAGAAAACCCTTGGCACCGAGTGGCGACAATACGAAGAGGTATTCCCTAAGCTGCAAAAGTCGAATATTGATATTATTTCGCTCGAATGCCAAAACTCACATGTACCCATAGAGCTACTCGAACTGGTGCGCGGTAAAAAAATAATGGTGGGCGCAATCGATGTAGCCACCAATACCATAGAAACCCCTGAAGAGGTGGCCAAAACCCTACGCGAAGCACTTAAATATGTAGATGCCGACAAACTCTACCCCTGCACCAACTGCGGCATGGCCCCCCTACCCCGCGACATCGCAAACGGCAAACTCAACGCCCTAAGCAAAGGCGCAGAGCTAGTACGTAACGAGCTATTAGCAGTGAATGTCGCTTAATTTTTAGTTATAGCTGCTGCAAAAAAGCCACACCTTAACACACGTTGAAGTGTGGCTTTTTTAATCAAAATGTAACGGGGGTTTACAGTTGAAATGCAAGGTTAAAGGCAAAAGGTGAAAGGTTTTAAGTTAGTTGAATATTGGTTGGGTAGAGTGCAACAAACCTAGTGTAATTAAATAAATTTAACCGAGTCGCTTGGTATTAATGACTGAGTGAAAATTGCCATAGTC
This sequence comes from Pseudoalteromonas sp. S1609, assembly GCF_005887255.1. GTDB lineage: Bacteria > Pseudomonadota > Gammaproteobacteria > Enterobacterales > Alteromonadaceae > Pseudoalteromonas. Next base: position 48,080 of record NZ_PNDJ01000020.1, read on the forward strand.
AGACAATGGCAATGCCGCCTTAAGCGGCGAGTAAAAGTTGGCTAAAATGTGAAGCGAAAAGAGCCAACTGCTACTAATACAACTAATTCGCCTTTAAGGCTTTATTATTAGCCTTTATTATCATAATTAGTTGATTTATTGATGAAATAACCAAATCAGGTTTCTCCAATGGTATATTGTGCCCTACAACATTTGAAGTAATATGAATAGAGTTTGGGTTATTCTTGACTAACGAGGAATGTAGGTTTCTCCAAACCTTTTTGCCTTCGGAACTATGGCCAATCCACCAATCACTTTCAGCGTTCTTAGTAGATGTGACAACAATCGTAGGTATCGTCATTATTGTTCCGCCATCTGATAACATGCCTTTTTTATATTCACTTTGTAATACAGCCCATTCTCGATTGTCAGCCATAATAGTATTTAATTTTTTCTCATCATTTTCGGCCCATTCATTATTTAATTTTTTAAGTTTATTTGAAAAAAGTTCGTGGCTTGGGTCAAGTAAAACCATTCCACTGATGTGGTCAGAAAAAGAAGCCGCATATTCTCGAGCATGTAAGCCTCCATAAGAATGGCCAACTAAGATAATGTCTTTTTCCACTTTTAGCGTTGCCAACAAGTCATTTAAACGTTTATTCGAACTCTTTAACGAAACGTCAGATAAATCAGTGGATTTACCAATTCCAGCACGTGAATAAATAATAATTCGCTGCTTTAATTCCTGTAAATCTCGAAGTAAAGGCTTCCAGTAATTTACACCCATACCAACACCTGATTCGATAACGATATTGAACTCACCTTCTCCAATTTCGATGTATTCAAGGTTTGCACCATTGATTTCAGCGACGCTAACATGTGACTGACTAAAAGAGCTAAAGCTCATAATTAGTATGTAACATAAGCTGAGTAATACGAGTATTTTCAACTAACTCTCCTTGGCTTATAATACTCAACAAAGTAGTGAGCATCGCTACCACCAACCTAGACTATTGTGCCGTAAATACAAATTTCAAACCGGAGTGAAATCGTCAACACCCTTAAATTGTTTGTTAGATTTAAACACCTAATTCATACTTATGACCTTTATATGTAGATTCCAAAAGATCAACAACCCTTTTCCACTCATCACCTCGTTTTAAGGCCAGATGCTTCAATACACATGAAAAGTTGTATTCATCCATAATTGACTTAAAGTCGATAAACTGTTCTGCCAAAATCACACCATCAATAAATGAATACCAATCATTTGTTGAATCACTATTCATTACAGCTTTAAAAACTGGAGTTTCAAGTAAAAATCTATGCTGAGATAGTTTATTCAAAATTTTCCAACGGTCTTTTCTCGATTCATTAGCCTTCCATGCCATATCAAAGGCACTTAATATTGTTTTCTTATCCCTTTTATTATTCTTTGCTGAAATAACAAAAAAACCTTCCCAACAAACCTCGCTCTCACCTCTAGCCATCGCTTTTTCGATCGTATCAATGTCAAGGTTGCTAACTTTTTCACCACCGGATATAAATAATCTTTTTTGATGAACCAGTCTCTTCATGTATTCTGAGGATTCTGAATAATGCTCCATAAGATTTTCATACAAATCAGAGAACTCAGCTTTACAAATCAAGCGTATAAATTCGTGAATGTAGTAAATAGATAAAAAGCTTTCATTAATCAGGGAGCCAATCATCTCATCTAGCTTTTTAGGATTATTGGAAGTATTTAATTTTCTAGCAATGTAATAAGATGTTAAGTATTCAACAAACTTCATGTGTCGAAACCTTAACATTCTTGCATTCGCTGAATCTCTCACAATAATCTGCTCAGAGATTAAGTTCTTAACTATTAAGTCAGAGACTTCTGAAAGTGATGAATAATCACTCTTAATTATTGAAACAACTTCATCATAGGAAACTTCATTCTTACATTTACTTGCAATTAGCGCAGAAATGCTCGAGCATAATGCCATGAGTATATTAGGATAAAAACCAGAGATAGGTCTTTTATGTATATCGTCTTTTTTTCTATCAAAGAATAATTTTAAAACAGTATCATCCATTACATCATCAATATAAACATCCCCTTCATATTCATGTGCCTCAGAAAAAACCTGCAAATTGAATGGATGTGAAAGAACATCTAGATATTTTTTATTTAACTTTGTTTTTAAATCATATTTAAAACTATTAGAATATTTTTTAATTGCCAATTTAGTTTCTTCATAGTTAAAGTACGAAAATCTCTTTTTCAAGTTGTGCTTTTCTAAGCCTTCAAAGGTTGATTCCCAATCCCTCCAAAAATCTTCTCTGATAGTAAAGACCAACATTATTGGAAAGCACAATAACCCCTTTATCTTTGCTTTATTGTTTAGATCCTCAATACCTTTAATTAGTGCTCTTACCTCTTTACGTTTTTGTGCACTTGCTTGAGATTCATCTAGCGAATCGATAACCAAGACTATAGGCTTATCAACATAAATTAAACTTTCAAGCCCATTACTATCATCAATATCAGAAAGGCGATCAATAAAACAATCAATATCATTTTGAAGAGCGGCCTTTACTGAACCAAAATACTTTTCATTATCTAACGACAAGTTTACTGATAACGTTGTTTTTCCAGCTCCGGAGAGATCTCTTACTAAAGTAATTTGTTTAGGCTTTAGTCTATCTGATGAATAAGCCTTTTCACCGTGTATATGGGACTTAATATTAGAATCTAATTTACTTGGTTTTAGTAGGTTAATGAATGAGACTAAATTTTCATCTACTTTTCTTTCGACATAAATATTTTCATGGTGAGCAATTTTGTGCCTACGTAAAAAAACTGAAGACTCTTTTGTACATATCGCATGTATCTTTGAGTTAATCTCATCACGACTAAATACCCAATTTTTTATTTTATTTAGATCATCTGGTTGGGATTTGAATTTTGATCTAGCTTGGAAAACAGAATATCTAATATAGTCACTGATACGTAGATTGTTTTTTAATAAATTATTCCATACTGCGCCAGCAATAACTATTGTCGTAAGCCCTTCCTTGTTTAACATTTCTGCGCTACGAAACACTTCATCATTAACGCCATAAAGAGAACAAAACAACCCTATACATTGCCCTTTTCTTTTTCTGACTTTTAGTTCAAAATCTTCCCAGTCATGTGAACCAGCGGTAATTACTTTATCTTTTGCTTTTGCCTCAACTAAAAAATGCCAAGAATTCCACTCAAAAAAAGCATCCAGTTGTTCTGTTGCAGTCGATGCTGTAATTGGTGGTCTATATGACCAAGGTAAGATTTCCCTAAGTGATTGTTCAAACATATAACCACGCTTAGGTGCATCATTTTCTTCTTTTAGTAGCAAAATATCTTTGTATGACACAAGCTCTCCTTTAAATCTAACGCTTACTTGAGTAGTTAAAAAAAAGTTGGTTAAAATGCGTAATGAAGCCTAACCAACTATTTTTGTTCCGTTTGAAGTGCTTGTTATGTTTTTTTGACTTGAGTACCACAAACTATTCGAAATTCATATTGCTCTGAATTCTTACCCAAGTAACTTACTAGACTTGGTCCCATCGGTGACATGAAAGTGTACTCTTCTCCCACACTAGCGTAGCGCTTGGTATCGTTAAGATATATAACAGCATTACGACCAGACTCCGTTTCAACGCCTAAAGTATTTTCATTTCCACAAACTGTCACAGCTTGCCCATATGAAAGAATAAGATCTGCGTTAGAGTTATAGCTAGAATTAGCATTACGGCTTTTCATCGATAACGCAATTCCAGTAACATCTCGTGATTTTGCTTCAAAGTGAACACTCGTTTGGACAATATTATTAACTCTATTAATAATATCTCCAAACCCAACTTTAATATTTTGAGGTATATCTGATCTGTTAGTCATTAGAGCAATACGATTATTTAAGGCTTTTTGCTCTAAAATAAGTTCTTTACTAATATGACTTAATTCCGTGACACCTTTGGATAAAGGTTCATTTGTCTTAAAATATTTAGACTTTAGAATATCAAAACCTACTGTTGAAGCACTACCCAATACAGCACAAGTTACTCCAATTATTAATTCCTTTTTCATACAACAACCTTATACAACAGATAAATTTTTTTAAAACATAATGCCGTTTTAAGCGGCAAATAACAGTTGGCTAAAATAAGTGGGGCACGAAAAAAGCCAACTGTAATTTCTCCGGCTTGAAAACCTTTGTTAGGTTTTTTTTCTGCTACAGATAACGACAAACTTTCCAATTCCTTTTGTATTTCAATATTAACAGTACCTATGAGCTCAAGTATCGAAACCAAATCATTCTTATCGAAACGCATAGGTGGTAAAATTTCCGTAGCTGTTGGCTTTTTTAAATATTATAGGTTTTATATTTCTAGCTGAAACATCACTATTTGCATAAACATCATTACGAAGATTAAGAAGGCTCTGATGGAGTATTTTCAGCTTTTGAATTAATACCCTTTGCAATTTTTTTGGAAACTTCGACCATCTCCTACATTCAGTGAAAGAGCGACAATATGAAACTACCAACGTTGTCACATACGCACTTTGATGCAAATAACTTTGCTAATCGGTTTCCCAAGGTTCAAGGTGCCAACCTTGGTCTAATAAATTGCCAGCAAAGAATGCTGATTGGCTTAAATCTTGCGGAGCTACATGAAGCAGCCCGTAATCCTGATACGAATTATCTTTACTATTCGAGTGCATACTTTATCAAAAACCTAATAATTTAATCGTGCGCTCATCGCGCATACTTCTGCCGACTTAACGCTCATTTGTCTACTTTATATAGTTTTAACAAATTACCTAAAGTATTACTATCATTAAGTTTTCTAAAAATTTAAAGTAAAGTGAAATAGAACAATACGCGCTTTTGCACATATTTATAAATATATGAGCACAGAGCTGTTTGACCAATTGATTAACTATTATATTTGTCCAATCCCAAGGCTCAGTTTTTGCCCACACCTGACTACTCAAAAGCCTATCGCGAAAAGATAGGCAAATTGCACTTATAAACTCAACAATCCTTTTACCCATTCTAAAATGTGGCGAGTATCTCTGGTTTGAAAGCGCTGCTGATTTATTACTAGATCAGAAGCCACCACTCTATGCGGTATTTTTAACCAAATCGTAACGGGGGGTTACAGTATTCAACTGAATGCAAAGCTGTTCGTTAGCAAAAGGTTACTATTGCCATTGCTTTGTGTAAAAGCATTGCGGTTAAGGATTATTTTTTGGTTTTTTAATTTATATTCAATGTGGTCGCTATATTGTTTTGAAGTGCTATTCTGATATATCAATTTGTAATTAATGCCGTTTTAATTAAGGATACTGGTCGTTGTTTTTTATTAAACCTAAGTTTATTTACAGCTCTTGTTCTATTTACAAACCTAAAATATCGTTTTCATTATTTTTTGTGCTGCTGTGTTTGCCATTTTTTGCAAATGCTCAATTTGTCATTGGCATAGTAGGAAAAACTAAAAACGATAGCTTTTATATTCAGGCGTACAAAGGGTGTACCGAGTTTGCAAAATCACAGCCTGACGTTACCTGTAAATATGATGGGCCTGATGATTATCAAGATATTCGAACCCAAGCTTTAATTATTAATGACATGATAAAAAGTGGGATTGATGGTTTATTAGTTTCAATATCAGATTCTGATTATTTGGTAGAGAGAGCCCTTAAAGATTTATTTGAAAAAAACATTCCTGTTATTACTTTTGACTCAGATTTATTAGCAAAAGATCACCAGTACAGGCTCGCTTACGTTGGTACTGATAATTTTGACTTTGGTGTTGCGTTAGGCAATCAATTAAAGAATTTAGTAAGTGAAGAAAATAAGCGTATTTGTATTCAATCTGGTCATCCTACTGCACCAAACTTAAATAAAAGAATCGCAGGTGTTAGGTTTGCGCTTTCTGGGCAAAGTAGTCAGCGCTTATCGGGGGAAAATGGCTGGAGCGAGTATAACCGCTGCCCGCTTTATAGTTTAGGAAAAAGGGGCGCCTCCTTAGAGCAAGTAAAAAGCCTTACAAAGATGGACAAGCCTCCTGCGTTTGTTGCTGTTGCCGGTTTTGCGCAATTTAATACTGAGTACATAGACTTGATGACACCCTACAAACATAAACTTGATTCAAAAGAACTTATTATTGTTTCAGCAGATACCGAAAAAATACAATTAGACGCGCTTAGCAAAGGTTTATCTTCATCAAATGTTGGTCAAAATCCATATGAAATGGGGCGACTCAGTGCGCAGTTAATGTATAACGTAATTAAGCATAATATAAAGCCTGCTGAAGCGTTTTATTTTTTAGACTTTCATTACTGCCAACAAAGCAACGCCCAAACATGTACTGTAAATTATTAATATTTAACCACAATGTGTTGAAATATTCACTTTGGACACCCAATTTACCATGCGCTATTTTTAACCAAACCGTAACGGGGGTTTACAGTAACTGCTTAAAACGCGGGCGCTTTTACTGTACTTTATTAACTGATAAGGTGATTAATATTGAGTAGTAAAATTGCGCTTTAGAAACGATTTAAACAGGAGTCATTAATGGCAACTACACTGGCGTTTGATGTATACGGTACGCTTATAAACACCCATGACGTGGTGTCGTTACTTGAAAATATGGTTGGTGATAACGCGCACGCATTTTCAACTACTTGGCGTGAAAAACAACTCGAATATTCGTTTAGGCGTGGCTTAATGCAAAACTACGTGCCGTTTTCGGTGTGTACTGAGCAGGCACTTAATTATGCGTGTTTACTGCACAAGGTAACTTTAAGCGATGAGCAAAAAGCACAGTTATTAGCGCGTTATAAAACCCTACCCGCATTCGATGATGTTAAAGCAGGGCTTGAGAGCTTAAAAGCACAAAACTATCGGTTGTTTGCGTTTTCTAATGGTGCGGCCAGTGCGGTAAATACCTTGCTCGAAGCCGCAGGTATAAGTGAGCTTTTTGAAGGCGTGGTGAGCGCCGATGACATTAAAACCTTTAAACCCAACCCCGGTGTTTATAGTCATTTTTTACGTCAGGCAAATTCAACCGGTGCTAATACGTGGTTGATATCGAGTAACCCGTTTGATGTTATTGGGGCGTTATCTCATGGTATGCGTGCTGCGTGGATACAGCGCTCAAGTGAGGCTATTTTTGATCCCTGGGAACTAATGCCTACAATAACGGCGTGCGATTTACATGATTTAAAAACCAAGCTGGCAAGTAATAACCAGTGAGGCAGGGGTTAAATTACAGCAATGAAAGGCTAGGTTTGCGCTTACAAACCTAGCCTTTTTTAGTCTTTAATTGCAATGGCAATTTCTATTTCGTTACTGTTTTTATAATACTCAAAATTACTGGTGTAAGTACGTTCATAGCGGCAATCGTCTGAGCTGAAGTATTGCCAAATTTCGCCCCATAAATCGATCACCGCATCGGGCATTTCACCCTCACCTTTAAATACCAAATAACGCCCCGCTTGGGTGGTTACTTTTTTAGCTTCAGGGAGTTTAATTGATAAATTATCGCAGCAGGCAATTACGTCAAAATCGCCTGTGAGATCGCTTTCGTAATTAGTATACACACCATACACTTTGGTGTTTTCTGTAAGGCTGTTGGCAAACTTTTCACCAAATTTTTGCCAAAGTTCAGCTATGTTTGCAGTGCCAGCGTTCATTTCATTGGCGTTGCAGGTTCTTACTTTTAAGCCGATTAAGGTCTGACTTGCTAGTTGCTTTACTTCCATCATGACGTCCTTTAGCGTTAATACAAACACCAACGTAACAGAAAAATCGCCAATACTTTAAATATTGTATTAAATATTTCATAAATAATGATTATCAAGCTCAGTTGCGTGTTTTTTGCTCACATTTAAATAGGTAGTAATGGCTAAACATGGCTTTGCTACCGCTAAAATAATTTACTTAACTTTCTCTTTTTTAAGTTTATTTTTTGCATGTAATGCTTGTCGTTTAATAGTGAAGTTTATCGATTTTAGTTAAAAATATACGACAAGCTTATTAGCTCTAATTTAAAAAAAGTTGCTATCTAATCTTTTTTCACTATTGTAAATGGAAATCATTATCATTAAGATCCTTGCACCTAAAAAGTGTACTCAAGGAATGTTGATGTGTCTCAATCTCAAGTGTTAAATATTAATACCATTGAAAAACAGGCTGTATTTGAACAAAGCGGCCTGCCCCCACAATTCAATTTAGAGCAGTTCATTAATTATCAAATAGCGTCTTTGCAAGGGCTGTCGGCAGTACAGCAAGCGATGGCTAAAGCCCAAAAGCCATTTTCAGGTGTGTCGGTAAATACGTTAGCAAAAGTAGTAAACGATGTTGATTTATCACAGCCATTGGCTGACTTTCCGGCGGTGCTTGAAGAGCTAAAAGGCGTGTATTTAGATCATGCTGTGTATTTTCATCATCCGCGTTATATGGCTCATTTAAACTGCCCTGTAACCTACCCTGCTGTTGTGGCCGAACATATTATTGCTGCTATTAATACCTCAGTAGATACATGGGATCAAAGTGCAGGCGCGACGTTAATCGAACAAAAGCTGATTGATTGGACATGCCAAAAAGCAGCATTGCCAAGCACTGCCGATGGAGTATTTACTAGTGGCGGCACGCAATCAAACTTAATGGCAATGTTAGTTGCTCGTGAAGTAGCAGTAAGCCGATATGCGCCAGAGCATCAGGTAAAACTTCAGGGCTTACCGGCTGTTGCATCGCGTTTTAAAATTTATTGCTCTGAGGTGGCCCATTTTAGTATTCAAAAAGCAGCGGCGTTACTGGGCTTAGGTTACGACGCCGTGGTGCCGGTGGCTACAAACAGCGAAATGCAAATGGATATGGAGGCACTTAAAACCGCCATAGCAACAAGCAAAGCGCAAGGTGATTTACCCATTGCAGTGGTTATTACCGCAGGCACAACCGATTTTGGCTCTATCGATCCAATCCATAATATTGCCATGCTAGCTAAAGAAGAGCAGCTATGGTGCCACGTAGATGGCGCTTATGGTGGTGGTTTGTTGGTGAGCGAGCACCACCGCAATGCGCTTAATGGCATTGAGTTGGTTGATTCAATAACGATTGATTATCACAAATCATTTATGCAACCGGTTAGTTGTAGTGCCTTTTTATTAAGCGACAAACGTCATTTTAGCCACATTACTTTGTATGCCGATTATTTAAACCCATTAGCAGAGGCCGGAAATGGCACGCCTAATTTGGTTGATAAAAGCCTGCAAACCACTCGCCGTTTTGATGCCTTAAAGTTATGGCTAACACTGCGCACCACTGGAGAAGCACCGCTTGGCCGTGCGTTCGATAAAGTTATTGGTCTTGCGCGCCAAACTCATATTGTACTTAACGACCACCCCGACTTTGAAGTAGTTAACTACCCCGAGCTTAGTGCCTTGGTATTTAGATTTGCCCCTGATGATTTAAAACATGACCTTGATTTACTCGACTCTTTAAACCTGCATGTACGACAAACGTTTTTAAAAACCGGTGAAGCCATGATTGCCCGTACAAAAATAAATGGTCGTCATTATCTTAAATTTACATTGCTTAATGCGCAGTGCCAATTATCTGATGTACGCGCTGTTATTGAGCAAATTAGCCACATTGCATGGCAAACTTATAGGGAAATTGCATAATGGATAATCAACCTTACGATTTTATAGCTATTGGCCTTGGCCCATTTAACTTATCTTTAGCGTGTTTAAGTGAACCGCTCGAAGATGTAAAAAGCCTGTTTTTGGAGCAGCGCAGTGAGTTTGATTGGCACCCTGGAATGATGCTAGAAGGCGTTACATTACAAACTCCGTTTATGTCGGATTTAGTAACCATGGCGGATCCAACCAGCCAGTATAGCTTTTTAAATTATGCCAAATTAAATAATCGCTTATACCCGTTTTATATTCGCGAAAGCTTTTTTTTATTGCGCCGTGAATACAACTTATATTGCCAATGGGTTTGCTCGCAGCTTTCAAATGTTAACTTTGAACAAACAGTCACTCACGTTGAATTTTGCCCGCAAAGTGAGTGTTATACCGTTAGCTGTAACACCCCTAATGGTATGCAACATTATGTGACTCGCCATATTGTTTTGGGCACAGGGCCTGCACCGTATATTCCTGATTGCGCTGTGCAAAGTAACTCAAATAACGTAATGCACAGTAGCGATTTTTGTCATCGGCTTGATGAATTAAAGGCAGCTAAACGGGTTACTGTGGTAGGGGCTGGGCAAAGTGCAGCAGAAATTTACCACACTTTATTGCAGCAAGCAGTACCGCAAGGCTTGCAGTTAGATTGGATAGCACGTTCACCGCGCTATTTTCCGCTTGAGTATACTAAGCTCACCCTTGAAATGACCTCTCCTGAGTATGTAGATTACTTTTATAATTTAAAAACTGAGCAGCGAGATTGGCTCAATCAAAACCAAAAAAATCTATTTAAGGGCATTAACGGCGATTTAATTAACGACATTTTCCACACCCTCTACGCGCAAAGCCTTGATGGGCCAATTTCTACTACATTTAAAACTAACAGCAGGCTAACAGGCACTCAAAAAGTAGGTAAGCGTTTACTGACTGAGTTTTATCATCAGGAGCTTGAGCAGCCCTTTTCAATAGAAACTGACTTTTTAATTTGCGCCACGGGCTTTAAATATCAGCGCCCTGCTTTTTTAAATAATATTGCCCACCAATTACCCCAAGATGAGCAAGGTCGTTATTTAGTGAGTCGTGAATATGCGGTAGATAGCGAACAAAAACGTATTTTTGTACAAAATGCCGAGCAGCATACTCATGGTTTTGTAACTCCAGATTTAGGTATGGCTTGCTATCGTAATAGTATTATTTTACGTGAAATTTTAGGTTATTCGCCTTATCAGGTTGAGCAAAAAATTGCTTTTCAAAACTTTGATTTAAGTGATGTAACCCTATCAGCACAACAGCAGAGTAGCGCCGCATGAGTCTTCGTTTAGCGCTAATTTTGCTGACGGTTATTTCGGTGGTATGCGATACCTTGCTGCTACCGTTTTATCCGCAATTTTTTGCTAGTGAATTTGCTATTAGTAACGCCACTCTAATCGGCCTCTTTGTGGCTAACTGTTGTATTACTGTAATGCTGGCTTTACCGCTATGGGCTAAGGTCGCTAAAAAATACAATGAGTTGGCTTTGTGGTTAGTAACCCAAGTGGTGGCCGCTGGTTTTGGCCTGCTTTGTTACTTTGCTACCAATGTATGGGAGTTTTGGATTTACTACCAACTAATGTTGGTGCTAAAGGCAAGCTACCTACTTATATACCCATTTGCACTGCGATTAGAGCAACAAACTAAGCATTTATCTATTATTGGTTTGTTTTCTGTATTGATGCATTTTGGTGCGATTGGTGGTGCTTTAATTGGTGGTTATTTCTTTAGTTTAGCAGAGCCACGCTATGCGTTATTACTCAGTAGTGCCGGTGACCTAGTTCAGGTTTTATTATGCGCCTACTTAATGTATTCATTAAAAACAGGTATTTATCAGAAAGCAATAGCGACTGAAAAACCGCGAGAGCGCATTCCCTATTTTATTTGGCAATTTTGCTTTTTAAGTGTGGTGGTTTATTTTAGCGCGTTTTTAATTCGCCCCTTCTTTACTACTCATTGGCAAGCATTAAACGCACAAAGCAGCACGTTGCAAAGTGCTGTCGTATACGCCATTCCTGCTTTTGCTGCGCTTGTTATGCTGGTTTTTAACCATTTCAGGCAGCATTTACCACTGCCAATATTAAGCCGCACTAGCACTTTGTTATGTGCACTTATTTTGGGGGCGCTTGGGCTTTATTTACAAGCGCAGGAGTCGGTGTGGTTAGTGATTTTATCACGTGTTTTATATGGTTTTGCGCTATTTCAAGTGATGGTACTACTAGAGGTAATGCTATTTGCTAAAAGTGAGCCTGCACATTACGGCAGCGACTTTGCCAAAGTGCACATTGCTCAAAATATCGGGGTTATTTTAGCGTCGTTACTAGTGGGTATGAGCGTAGAGCATCTTTCAACAACGGTTGTGTTTTACTTTGCTGCCATTGGCTTTGCAAGCCTTGCCTTTATTCTGGTTTGGCGGGTTAAGGCTGTTGCTCGAACTGCGCGTTCAGCGTCTTAGTTTTTAAGATTTATTGGAGTTTTTATGTATTTTTCATCTTTTGTAACCACCCTACAGCATACCGGCAAAGTGACGATGCGGTTATTACAACAAACAGATATGCCAACAGTTTGCGATTGGCTTAAGCAACCGTATGCGCACTTTTGGGGTATGCAGCAGCAAACCGAGCAACAAATAACTAAAGCGTATCAAGATATTTTTGTTACGCCTCATCATCAGGCATACGTGATCGAGCAAAATAATAACCTATTGGCTTTAGTTGAGCTTTATAGCCCAGAGCACGAAAGCTTAATGAAAGCGGCGTACGAGGTTGAACCGAATGATGTAGGTATGCATATTTTATTAGCGCCTAACTCGGCACCTAAGCGCCATTTTAGTTTTGAAATGATGCAGTGCGTGTTGCAAAGTATTTTTGCTCAAAACAGTGCCGCCCGTGTTGTGGTTGAGCCCGACATTGCTAATAGTAAAATCCATACTTTAAATAAGCGTTTGGGGTTTGTGCACACCCAGCAAATTCAACTGGGCGAAAAAGCCGCTTATTTAGGCTTTTGTAATAAAGCAGCCTTTGATAGGCACAGCCAACTATTTACTGATTCGTTAGCACCTTTGCAAACTGATTACGTGATACAGCCACATTGGCAATGGGCAAACCGGCATTTACAAGCTAAAGCCCTGACTGAGCTAGTGCACGAGCGTTTATTGGCTGCAGAGACAACAAAGCAAGGCTTTAAAGTAAACGTTGAAGGCGGTTACTTTATTTTTAATGGCCGTGCTATGGCACTGAATCATATAGATATAGACGAGCCAAGCCTATGCTTTTACAACCTTAACGAAGAGCTGCAGCCGCTAGATGTGTTGCACTTTTTTAGTATGCAAGGGCCTGCGCTAGGTTTAACGGGTAAGCGCCTTGCCACCTACCTTGAAGAGCTAAATGCTACTTTAGCCAGTGCGTGCTTTAAACGTGAAAATAACACTTTAACAGCGGCGCAGTTAGCTAATTTAGGGCTGCAAAAAATAGAAGCCGCAATGAGCGAAGGTCACCCTGCCTTTGTTGCTAATAATGGCCGCATTGGTTTTAGTAAAGCTGACTTTTTACGTTATGCGCCAGAAGTAGGCAAACCGTTTAAAGTACTGTGGTTAGCAGCGCATAAAACGGTATGCGACTTTGCCCATAGTGAATACTTTGCCGATTACCCAAGCCATATAAGTGATGAACTAGATTTAACCACCCGAGATACGTTCAACAAAGCGCTAAAAGCTCAAAACCTAAACCCCGATGATTACTTACTCATTCCTGCTCACCCATGGCAGTACCAACACAAATTGAGTGTGGTATTTGCAAATGAGTTGGCAAATCAGCGATTAGTGTATTTAGGTGAAGGTGACGATTTATATCAAGCGCAACAGTCAATTCGGACCTTATATAATTGCTCGCACCCGCATAAACCGTATTTAAAAGTGGCGTTGTCTATTTTAAATATGGGATTTATGCGCGGCCTATCGCGTGCTTACATGGCGGTGACTCCTGCCATTAACGATTGGGTATTTGAAAAGGTTAGCCAAGATCAACAACTCGCAGGCGCTAATTTTACAGCGCTTAGAGAATACGCCACCTTAGGTTATGCCCATCATACGTTTGAGCAAAGCGCGCTGGGAGATACACCCTATCGTAAAATGTTTGCCTGCTTATGGCGAGAAAACCCAAACCATAATTTAAGTAGTGATGAACAATTGACCACTATGGCAGCGTTATTACACTTAGATAATAATGGCCAAAGTTTAGTGGGCGAATGGATAGCGCAAAGTGGTTTGAGCACGCAGCAGTGGTTACGTGCCTACTTTAATGCCTATTTAATTCCGCTAGTACATTGTTTTTACGCGCATAAATTAGTGTTTATGCCTCACGGCGAAAACCTCATTTTAAAGCTTAAAAATTCGGTGCCTGTGGGCGCATATATGAAAGACATAGGTGAAGAGGTTGCCTTACTTAATAGCACTGAAGTATTGCCTGCAGGGGTTGAACGTATTCATGTTTCTATGCCTAAAGAACTTGAGTTATTAAGTATATTTACCGATGTATTTGACTGCTTCTTTAGATACTTAGTGGCAATTTTAGTGCGAGAAGAGCGTATTACAGAGCATGACTTTTGGCAGTGTGTTACGCAAAGTGTTAAAGCGTATCAACATGCTAACCCTGCTTTAAATGAGCGATTTAAAGAGTATGACTTTTTTAGTGATGAGTTTGCTCACTCTTGTTTAAACCGCTTACAGTTAGGTAATAATGAGCAAATGGTTGATTTAACCGATCCGGCGGGTAGTTTGCAGTTTGCTGGTAACTTAAACAACCCCGTATCGGCAAAGCTGTATGGCTAAACCGATTACCCTTGCGCAGTTTTTATATTGCCAACAACCCGTGCAACGAACTTTTAAACCGAGCTTATTATTAGTGCGCGCTTTAACAGTTCGTTGTAAGGCGCAGTACCCTACTGCGCCTAAGCAATTTATTAGTCGGCATTTGTATTTGCAGCTTTGTTGGCAAGCTATTTACGCTTATTGCTATTGGTTTGCTTGCAAGCAAAGTACGGCTGATCCCATTAACATGCCGTTAGCGGTAAATGGCGCTTATTGTCGTGGGTTTAACCTGAATAATGACGTATTAGTAAGTAAAACAGAGCAAACCAAAGCGTTTACTCATTTTATAAGCCAAGTTGGTGAATGGGTAAATACCGACTATACACTTGGTAAAAAAGAACAAGCTCGGTTATTACTCGATTCATTAAGTAGCGCCATTGAGCGAGCTCATAGCTTATACCTTGCTACTACTTTACATATCAACAATTGCCATCGTCAGCTGCACACCCTTATTTGTGAACACTTTAATCTTGATACGCCATTTACTGAAAAACCCCAGCGTTTAACCTGTTGCCGCTATTATTTAGCCGGTTATAGCAAATGCCAAACCTGCCCTAAAAAGGATATTAAAACCAATGAACCAACGTCTTAAAACGATTGATCTTGCGCGTGGTGCGAGCGTTTTTATTATGATTATTGTGCATACCTTATGGATGTATGCTTCCACAACGCTTCAAAGTGAAAGCGCTTTTGGTACGGTTGTGCATATACTTGGCAAAGGCACCGCCTCGTTTCTGGTGGCAATGGGGCTATCTATGGCACTTTCGCGCAGGCAAACACCCTTACTTTTAATTAAGCGAGGTTTACAGCTTTTACTGCTTGCCTATTTAATGAATGCGGCCAAGTTTTGGCTACCTATTGAAGTATTTAATACTATGCCTGAGGCGTTTATAAATGCTTATGGCTGGCAAAGCCCGCTCAGTGCTGGGCAGTTACAATTTATGGTGTTAACAGGTGATATTTTACAACTGGCTGGAGTTAGCTTATTGCTGTTTGGGGCACTTAATATTGCCCGTTGGAAAACAACATGGATTGCGGTTTTAGCCATTGCAATTGCAGTTTTAAGCCAGTTTGTAAGGGGGCAGCAATTTACGCTTTCACCTTATATTAGTGATTTGTTTTTTGCTAATAACTATCAGGTGTATTTTCCGGTTTTTCCTTGGATAAGTGCGATATTAACGGGATACGTACTGGGTCGTTTATACCTTAGTAACCGACAAAATGCCGATTACTTATATAAAGTATGTGCACAACTTGGTGCTGCTTTACTTGTTATTGGTGGCATATGGTTAGCCATTGATTTTAAAGGGCAGTTTGGCAACTTTTTCCATTTAAATGGCGGCGGTATTAGCTATTTAATTGGCTTAAATTTATGTGCACTAGCGGCTATACAGTTTATTTTTGCTGATAAATATAATGGCCCTATTACACGTGCTCTTTTATATGCCAGTAAACATGTAACCGCGCTCTATGTTATTCAATGGGTACTTATTTGCTGGTTTATGGGGGCGCTTGGTTATCATACCCTCAGCCTTTGGCCGACACTTTGTATGATGGTACTGATGACTTTACTTACTTTTGCTGTGCATAAGGTTTATTTAAAAAGCAAACAGAGCCTCACAGACATTACGCAAAAAGCTAAACGTACAGCTTAAGCTGTAAAGGGGCTTTACGGGCGCTGATTTGGGTGCCCTAGCCTGCTTTTATTGCGTCAATAACGCTATGCATACGCTTTGCTAACGGCCTATTTCGGTGATGGCACACATAAATATTTTCGCTAATTGGATTAGCTAAATGATGCGTTTTAATAAGCGCAGGTTTATTAAATGCGCTAACGGCGTGCGCAGGTAAAACTGTAAAACCCAGCCCTAAACTTACCGGCTCCAGTATTAAACTTATTTGGTTAGAAAACCCCGTTTGCTTAATTTGATCAACATGTTCAAATTCACTGTAGTTTTCGCTAAGTAAAAGCTGCGCATGATGTTTTGCATCGGGGTGGCCAATAAAGCCAAGCTCACATAAAACCTCCCACGTTGGGTTTTCTATATGTGCGGGCGTTACTAATAATAGGGATTCTTTACCAATTTTGTGGCTGGTAACTTCACTAAGGGTAGGCGCTTGAGTTAAAAAGCCAATATCGGCACTATGATTGGCCACCGCTTGTTCAACATTGGTATTTGGAGCAAAGCGGTAATCTATAATTAGCTTCTTGTGCTCTACTTGCAGTGCTAATAGTTGATTGTAAAACTTTAGCCCGCAACTGCCTGGCGACTGTATTTTTACTAAACCGCTGTAAGGTGAATCATCTTTTAATTGCTGCTCTAAAAACTGCCATTCTTTTAATAATAAGCTGCCTTGCTGATACAAGTTTTGCCCATGTACGGTAAGCGTAAATTGTTTACCGTGGCGCTCAAGCAAGGCGCAATCTACTTGCTGCTCTAACTTTTTTATATGTTGGCTTACGCCTGACTGGGTCATATAAAGGCGCTCGGCGGTTTGGGTAAAGTGATTTACCTCAACTAAAGTACAAAACGTGTTTAACCATGTCGGGTTTATCATTACAAAATATACTCAAAATGATGATTAATGATAATTTTACTTAATGTTGGTCAGTTCGTAAACTCACTCCATCAACTAAACATAGTTAAGTAGGAGTATTTATTATGAGTCATACATATCCACGTAGTTTTTCGCACATTGGTATTTCAGTTCCCGATGTTGAAAAAGCCGTAGAGTTTTACACTAAGGTGATGGGCTGGTACACCATAATGGAGCCTACCGTGATCACTGAAGACAACAGCCCAATTGGCGAAATGTGTACCGATGTATTTGGTCCAAATTGGGAAAAATTCAAAATAGCGCATCTTTCAACAGGCGACCGAATTGGTGTAGAAATTTTTGAATTTAAAGACCAAGAAAACCCTAAAGACAACTTTGAATACTGGAAAACCGGTATCTTCCACTTCTGTGTACAAGACCCAGATGTAGAAGGCTTAGCGGATCGTATTGTTGCTGCAGGTGGTAAAAAACGAATGCCAGAGCCACGTTACTATTACCCTGGCGAAAAGCCGTACCGCATGATCTACATGGAAGACCCGTTTGGTAACATCCTTGAGATTTACAGCCACAGCTACGAGCTTATATACAGCGCAGGCGCTTATTAAAAGCATTTAGCTAAAAACAAAAGCCGCAGTATTTATTACTGCGGCTTTTTGTGCCTAAAAAGAATACATTGCCTAGATATGTTAGTGCTGATAACGTGATAAAACAAAACTACTTATAACTCCATGTTTGAAATTAAGGACAATAATGAACATTTTATTGGAAGATATTACCTCTGCTAATTACGAAGAGGTATGCGATTTAGACGTTACCAAAGCGCAACAAGATTACGTAGCGAGTAATATGTGGTCGTTAGTTGAGGCGCACTACAATAGCGGACATACCTGTAAAGCTATTTACCAAAATAATGAGCCTGTAGGCTTTTTTATGTGGGTGCAAGAAACCCCTACAAAGGTTTCTATTTGGCGTTTTATGGTAGATGAACATCATCAAAATAAAGGTATTGGCCGCCAAGCACTATTCATGGCAATTGCAGAGATTAAAACGACTTCTAAGCTTGAACAAATCGAGATTTGTTATAACCCGCAAAACCCTGTAGCTAAGGATTTTTATTCTAGTTTTGGGTTTGAAGAAGTTGGCCTAGATGAAGACGAAGAAGATATGTTAGCCATTATTAATATAAAAAGTTAACCCAATTTTGTTTAGCGCGTTGCTTATTGCCATAAAAATTAGTGCTTAGTAAGGTGTGGAGGATGTTGCAGTGCTAATTTTTTTAGCTGTGTAATGCATGAAAGCGCTAAGTCATGATATTCATCATCGCTATACAATATCTCGTTTAGCAGATTAATAGATTGTATGAGTGCATTGTGCGCAGCACTTTGTTCGTCTAAAAAGTGAAGTGTGGAATAAAGGCGCTCTGTAAGTGAGGTAATTTGTATGATTTGCTGTTTATTCGCACAGTTATACATTTGAGCTAACAAGGACGCACTTTCAAGTGCACACCCCAAGTACGGCAATGCTTGTGCAAATTGGTATCGTTTAAACAGCGCTTCGCCACTTAGCTGCGCATTTTGAATATCTATAATTGCTTGTTCTGGTTGACATAAAACATGTTGTTTGTGTCGAGCACATAAAAAAGGTAATGCCATGGTACGTTCCATATCTGTTTATTTTTTAAGACTGTAAAACAGAAACCCCAAAACACCAAATGATAATTGTTTTTATTTGCATTTGTAGGTTTAAAGCAGTTTGTTGTGTATACTAACTTCATTGTTTTGATTCTTATTTTTATAAAAACCGATATGAAAAACCCATTTTTAGCACTTGTTTTACTCAGTGGATTATCAGGCTGCAGTATAAACACAGTATCAGTATCTCAAAGTTCATCCTTGTATAATTACGGGCTTTATAATGCAAATGGCCAGCGAGTTAATTCAATATTGTCAGAATCCACGCTTTTGAATGCCGATATTGTTTTAGTCGGTGAATGGCATACACACCCCGGTGTGCACTTATTTCAGGCTGAGCTGTTTCAGCAATTGAGCACGCAAAATAAGCCTATTGCTCTATCGCTTGAGCAATTTAGCCGCGCTGATCAGCAAACACTAAACCTATACCTTGAGAGTAAAATTGGCGAACAATACTTAATTGATAACACTAAGGCTTGGCCTAATTATAAGAGCGATTATCGTGCGTTAGTGGAATTGGCGAAGATACAAAATAGCGATGTAATAGCTGCAAATGCGCCTAAACATATTGTTACCTGTATTGGTCGCCAAGGTATTAATTATATTAATAAACTCGACCCACAACAGCGTAGTTTTATTGCAAAAGAGATAGATACTTCTCCAAGCCTTTATAAAGAACGCTTTATGCAATCCATGCATCATGGAACGGCGAGTAAAAACGAAAAACTTTACGCCGCGCAAGTTACTTGGGACGAAACCATGGCTGAGTCTATCGTTAACCATATTAGTCAAAATAAGGGCACGCAGGTTATACATTTAGCCGGTGACTTTCATGTGAGAAATGGTGAAGGCATAGCGCGGGTAATTAAGCGAATTGCCCCAGAGCTTAATGTTGTATGGGTTTCGCCAGTATCAAAAGTACAATCTGAGCAAAGTGGTTATCAATTAGAAGTTAACGCTTTGCCTGCTCGCTATGTGCAAAAAGCACATCAACAAGCTGCATTTAAAGCTTTAGCCAAACGAGGGGAGAAAACACAGTGCCAATAATAGGTTGGCACTGTGTTTGTGTAATACACTTTTTAATATTTACTTAAGCGTAAATGTGCCTTTCATCATGGCGTAATGGCCAGGAAAAGAGCAAAAGAAAGTGTAATCGGTTCCGGCTGTTAAGCCGCTGGTTTTAAAAGTAACTTCGGTTGTTTTACCGCCGCCAATAATGTCTGTAGCACCAATCACGCGACTATCATTAGGCTTTATGTAGTGGTTGCTAAGCCCTGCAGCGTTGCCATCTGTGATAATACCTTGCATGTTTTAATCGTAGATAGCACCCAGTTATGACCTATTACATTGGCAGGTAATTTATCGGTGTGACTAAGCATCATATCGTTTGCATCTATATTTAGTGTGCATTCGTCTGCATATGCTGTATTGGCACTCAGTAGCAGTGTAGTACTTAGTAAGGCTATTAATTTTTTCATACTGTCTGTGCTAGTTGGTTTGAGCTGTTTCGAGCTTGATTTGTTAAGGCTACAAGTGCTTTTCGCACGGCTAATGGGCTATCGCACTCATTCGCAAAATTAATAAAGTAATTACGCTTGTGGCTTTGTATATAAAAGCCTGTGGGGAGTAGGCCGCTCATTATTGGGGTGTTATCAGCTACACTGTAGTGCTGCATTAATATCAGCGACATAGCATCTTGATGATCTTCATTCATATGAGTGATCATGCTTTGCTGCTGGCTTTCATCCCACTTTTTAGGCTGAGCTTGCCACTCGTTTTGCTCAAGCCAAAATATTTTTCCAAAACCGCCAATATAACGCACCCGTACTACATCTAATTGCCAAAGCTGAAAATCATGCGCATTGCGATAGCTTGCAGCCTCAGGGTACAAAGCTATATATTTATCAAGTAGCACTTCGCTTTGCTCTTTTGCCACAATAGAGCCATCACCTACGAGTGTTACTCGCCCATGTTCGTTTTGATCGCCATAATCGGCGGCATCAAAAATAGTCAGACTCATGCGTGAGTCCTGTTTTAAATTTTTGGTATGCTGAGCTATGTCACTAATAAAAAAGTAGATGCGACCTTGTTCGTCACACATATAAGGTGTAACAGAGCCAAACGGATAGCCGCGTAAATTATTTGAAATGGTCGACATTACGCCGGCATGGGTTTTAAAAACGAGCGTACGTGCGTCGTTTAATGCTTGCTCTCTCATGAAAACTCCTGACGTTGAGAAAAAACCATGGGCGCATCGTTATAAGGATGAGGGTTAACGTGCAATTTCATGGCGTACATTTGTTGTAAGTTTTGTGCTGTTAAAACGGTATTTATAGACCCGCTTTGCAGCACTTTTTGGTTGTGTAATAAAATAGCGTTGGTTGCATAAAGGCTTGCTAAATTAAGATCGTGTATAGCAATAATGGCGCTGTTTCCTTGCTCTACAAAGGTTCTAACACAGCTAAGTAAAGTATGTTGATGACGCATATCTAGCGCTGATGTTGGCTCATCGAGCAACATTAATTTAGGCCCCGTTTGCGCAGTAAAAGCATCTAACTGGGCTAATGTGCGCGCCATATGAACTCGCTGTTGTTCGCCGCCCGAAAGCGCACTCATTCGACGTGTTAGGTAATGGGTTAAATCCATAAGTGAGGCATATTTTTGGACTTTATTGGCTTGTGTTTTAAGAGACTCTGTATAGGGATAGCGGCCCATAGCAATGAGTTCAAATACACTAAAATCAAAGCCAACATGGTTACTTTGCATCATTACAGCGCGCTTGCTAGCTAATTGCTCTTTAGAAAATGAATGCAAAGGTTTGGTATTAAATAGTATATCTCCCTCAAAGGGATGCATGCCTGCCAAAGTATGCAGTAAGGTCGATTTACCTGCGCCATTTTCGCCTATCAGTGCGACAAGTTGTCCTGCTTGGATATTGCCGCTAATACCCTCTAAAACACGATGGGTGTTAAAGCCTATATTGAGGTTGTTAAACGTGATCATGACCAATCTCGCTTATTTTTAATGATCAAATATATAAATAGTGGAGCGCCAAGTAACGCAGTTATAATGCCAATTGGCAGCTCCGCAGGCATAACAACTAAGCGTGCCAACCAATCTGAAAGTAGCAACACAATCACACCTAAAAGCATACAAAGTGGCAGCATATTTCGTAAATGTGGCCCAACCATGAGGCGTGCGATGTGAGGAACAACTAAACCAACAAAGCCAATTAAACCTGTTAGCGCAACTACCGCACCTACGCCCAATGCAACTAATATAATGACGTATAATTTAAGCTTGCTGGTATCGACACCTAAGTATTGAGCTTGTGATTCACCAATAAGAAGTAGATTCATTGGCTCTTTTAATCGCCATAGCCCGATAAGGCTCAGCAAAAGCAAAGGACTCGCTTGTTTTATATTATCCCAACTCGCACCGCCTAATGAGCCCATGGTCCAATAGTTAATTAACCGCAGTGCGCTGTCATCGGCATAAAAACTTAATAGCCCAATAACAGCGAATGCCAATGCATTAATGGCGACACCGACTAATATAAGTGTATTTATATTAATTTGTTTTTGTTGTTTTGAGACTAAATATACCAGCGACGTTACTGATAATGCCCCCAAAAATGAGGCATAAGGTAAGTAGTGTTGAGCGTTAAAATTAAACTGTGCACTAAGGGCAATAAAAGCCACCGCGACCATTGCAGCGCCTGCGCTTATACCAATAATAGAGGGATCGGCAAGCGGGTTACGACACAGCGCTTGGGTTGCAGCTCCTGTTTGTGCAAGTACTAAACCCACCATCACTGCAAGGACAAAACGAGGCAGGCGTATTTGTGTAACCACATTGATTTGTAGCGCATCAAATTGACTAAAATGCTCAGGGGCTAGCCATGCAATAGCTAAGCGCCAATCCCACCCTGCGGCTCCATAGCCTATGCTAAGTAATGCTAAAGCAAAAATGCAGCCATAACTTAATAGCATCCACTTATGCGGATTACTGAGTGTTATGGCGTTAAAACGATTCAAAGTTAACGTGCTCATAAGCGTGTTTTATACTCATGCAATGCTTGAATCGCAGTTGCAATACGCGGCGACATGCCCAGAGAAAGCAAGCTGTCCATGACCAGTAATTGACACTCTTGCGCTGCTTTTAATAAACGAAGTGTAGGCTGTTTACAAAAGGCTTGTTTCCCACCAAGGCTTTGCACAACATGCGCTGGCGCCACTAAAAAATCGGGCTGACTTACAGCCAGTACTTCACTGTTAATTGCTTTAAAGCCTGTATGCGTAGCAGCTATATTGGTAATGCCCGCATAATTAAACAGCAAGTTGGGCACCGTTTCTTGTCCTGCTGCGACGAGCCCACGCTCATTAGCTGAAAGTAAAAACAAAGCGTTATGAGTCTGTGTTTTTGCTTTAGTAGGTAACGATTTTTTTATTTTAGTAATTAGGTTTTGAGCTTTTAGGTTTGCATCTAAATCACTACCAAGGTGCTTAATCAGTTCAAGTAGTTCATTTACAGATGTCGGCTTTTTATAGTGAATAACCTTCACTCCGGTTGCTTCTATTTGCTTTAGCGCCTGCTCTCTTCCTGCACCTTCAAGTGCAAGTAACGTAGTTGGGTGCATTGAAAGCACTCCCTCAGCGGCTAGGTCTCGATAGTAACCTACCTGTGGCAACTGTGTTGCTTGTTGCGGATACATACTTGATTGGTCAACCGCGACTAAACTATTTTGTTTTTCTAGTGCGTAGATTATTTCAGTTAATGTGCCGCCAGCACTGATCACACGCTCTTTCGCGAGTGCTGATTGAGTGGCTAAAGCCAGAAAAAAAATTAGGTACTTCATAACAAACTCCGATTTTATTTTTTAGTATTATAACCACTTTAATCTAAATGAAAATGATTATCATAATCAATTGATCTTATTTTGGGTTAGTTGTACCATTTAAAAGTAAATAATAACTATTATCACTTGGAGTGGAGATGAATCCCTTTTCTTTTAAATTTACAGCATTAGCCTCTTTGTTAATTAGCTCTGGTAGCGCACTGGCCGAAAATGTTATTGACGATCATATTGTGGTTAGTGGCTCTCGTTTTGAACAAAAGCTTGAAGATGTGACTGGCTCAGTAACGGTTATTACCGAACAAGATATTGAGCGTCAGCTCGCTGTAGATTTACAAACTATGTTTAAATACGATCCAAGTATCTCAAGTACTGGCAGTGGCGCAGGCGCGCAAACACTAACTGTACGAGGTGTTGGTGGCAACAGAGTTGTTTTTATTAAAGATGGAAGACGCACAAACGATGGCTACGCTGGCGGCGGCGGTTATTTAGTGGGTCGAAATTACTTTGATGTTGCGGGTGTTAAACAAGTTGAAGTTGCAAAAGGGGCGGCGTCATCGCTATATGGTTCTGATGCACTAGGGGGAATTGTAGTAATAACAACTAAAGATCCGAGTGATTATTTAGTGGATCAACAAAGCTTGGTAAAAGTAGCGTTAGGCTACCAAGGCCAAAGCAATCAGGTTGCTGCTGATATTACAGCAGCAAAAGATTTAGGTGACGTTGCTATTAGCGCTGTTTATAGCCATCGCGGTAGTGAAGAAGTACAAAACTACGTTGAAGATTTACCAGGGTACGATGCCCGCTCGGACGCTTTGCTACTTAAAGTTGAGCAAAAACTTGATGAAAAACGCACCCTTAAGTATACCTTAGATTACTTTAATCAAACAACAGAGCAAGTAATCACTCCATCCATTCAAGAAACCGAAGACGAAGACACAAATATATCATTTGCACTCGATTATGATTCAAATATGGCAACAGCCATATTTGATAAATGGTATGGGCAACTATCTTATAGTCGATACGAGCAACAAAGTGACCAAATAAGCGCAGCTAGAAATTACATCGATTATAATGACTACGGGTTTGAGCAAGATATTTTAGGCTTAAAAGCGGTATTTAGTAAGGAAGTTAAAGGAGAAAATACCGAGCATGAATTTGTCTATGGAGTAGATATTGATTTATATGATACTACTCGACCACGCTTAAAAACCCGTGTATTAAATGATGGTACTGTTGATTTTACGAATGAAAAACAAAAAGCATTTCCTGGCGCCGATACTTCTTTAGTTGGTGTATATATGCAAGACAGTATTAAATTTAACGAGACTGATTGGTCGTTAGTTGCGGGTATTCGTTACGATTATTATGCACTTGAAGCCAAAAAAGATGCGTTATACGCTGACGCCGAGCTTAACGATATTACCGAATCTGCGTTTTCACCAAAGCTGGGTGTGATTTACCAGGTAGACGATAATTTATCTTGGTATGGGCAATATGTTCGAGGCTTTAAAATACCGCCACACGACCAAGCCTATCAAAGCCATGGTGTTGAGCCGTTTTATCAAATATTACCAAACGCAGATTTAGACCCTGAAAGCAGTGACTCATTCGAGATCGGATTAAGATACGCAAGTAGCGATATTAGTGTAAATCTAAGCACTTTTTATGCTGCCTATGATGACTTTATCGAAACAACAATTGCGGATGTTGAACCAACTTATATTCCTAATGTAAATAAAACATTTTACCAATATCAAAATATTAGCGAAACCCAGATCAGCGGTGTAGAAGCTGGTATTGCTATGTATGTCACCGACGATATTTTATTAGAAGCCAATGTTGCTTACGTAGATGGTGAAAACAAAGACTCTGATCAGCCACTTACTAGTATTAGCCCGTTAAATGGTTCTATATTGGTAAGCACTGAGTTTGGCAATGTTAATTGGACCGCTGCTTGGCGTTTAGCCAAGTCACAGTCTGATGTAGTACTTGATACTAATGGTAATAAAACAACACAAGGTAACGGTTATGGTGTTGTTGATTTATATGCAAATTATCAGTGGCAAGCATGGCAAATGAATGTAGGTTTACTTAACCTGCTCGATAAAGAGTACGTACCGTTTGAACTCATTGCTGGTCAATCCAAAGGTACTGATTTTAGCCAATATAGCCAACCAGGACGTAATGTTTCGGCTCGGATAAGCTATCAGTTCTAATTAAAAACAAAAGCCGTATATAAATTATACGGCTTTTTTAATTGCCTTCATATCAATTGAAGAATAACTGTAAAGGGGGTTAACAGCTGCTATGTATTATACAAAACAATAAAAAAAGCGCCTTAACCACTACATTAAGACGCTTTGGATGAAAAGCTAAATAACAAAAGTCGGGTTAAAATAGCTAATCGGGACTATGAAATTGTTAGAATTGATATGCCAATGACATCTTAAATTGAGTAGGCGCACCGGGGTAAACCCATAATGCGTTGTAGCTACTTTGAGCATATTCTTCATCAAGAATATTGTTAACACTGATATTTAACTTGGTGCGCTCGGTTAAGTTTACCTGCCCAAAAATACCAACTAGTTGATAGCTCGGTAAGTTAAATGTTAAATCGGCGGCATCGCCTAATCGCTCACTGGTGTACTGATAACTGGCACCTAGTTCTAGCTCTTTGCCAAGAACGGCCGTTTGATGGCTAAGCGTTAGATTTAAGTTATTTTTAGGCACATTGACTAATGGGCTGCCTTTTTTGATTGGCACGCCCCAATCAGCATTTATTATGTCGTTTGCCGTACTGGCATCTATATAAGCGTAAGATAAATTAAACTTTGTATCATCAGTAATATAAGTACTTAAATCAAGTTCAACACCTTTACTATTTGCCTTACCAATAGGCGCTGAAAAACCAACGTTTACAAGGTCGGCTACTAACATATTACTTTTAGTGGCATCAAATAATGCTAGGGTTCCCGTTATGCCTTGGTAGCTAAATTTAGCGCCTACTTCAAATGAGTCACTGTATTCAAAGCCAAATGGGTCGCCATTTGCATCTGTACCACTTAATGGTAAAAAGCCTTCGGAGTAGCTGCTGTATAAGGTTACAGCGTTGTTTAGTTCATATACTAAGCCTACTCGTGGGCTTACCTGGCTTTGTGAACTGCTTGAAAGCACACCACTTTTGGTTTCTAAAATGTCTTGATCTACGCTATCGAATCTAAGGCCAACTAATAGCTTAATTTTATCAGTCAGATCCATTTGATCTTGAACGTATATACCATAAGCATCTTGTTGTTCGTTGTTTTCGTAGAGTAAACCTACTTCAGGACGAGCAACGTTATAATTCGGTTGATAAATATCAACTGTGTAAGTGCCATTACCGCCGCGATAACGATAAAGTCCAGTGCGTAAGTCGTATTTGTATGCGTCGGCTCCTATTAATAAGTGATGGGTAATGCCTGCGGTATCAAAATGCCCACTTAGCTCAAATTTAAGGCTGGTATCATCAACTTCATAATCGCGGTAGCGCTGTTGGCGGGTAAGTGTGCGGCCATCATCGAATAATGATTGGCGCGAGGGTGCAAGTTCAGCATCAGACGAAAACCCAGTTAGTTTAGAGCTGCGGTAGTTTGCGCCTACAACGAGTGACCATTCATTGTTTATATCGTGATTTAAAGTTACTTGGTGACCACGAGAATATACTTGCGTGTCGCCATCGTTTGGATTGCCTAAATAGCGTGAGCTAGGAACAGTATTAAAATTATCATTAAGTACAACACCACCACGGTCAAATAGCTGGGCTAAATCAACGTATTCAAATTCATAAGTGATACTGGTTGAAGCGTTTATTTGATGATAAATAGATGGCGTAACCACCTTTTTATGGGTGTACACCTCATCGCGGTAGCTGTCGCTATCTTGCCATGCGCCATTTATTCTAAATGCTGTGTTATCGTTAATGCCGTTTGTATAGTCACCTTCAACGCGATTAAAGTTATCACTACCTAAGCTAAGCTTTAGCTCACCCTGTTGCTCAAATTGAGGTTTTTTGGTTACGATATTTACTGTACCGCCGGGCTCTGAGCGCCCGTATAGTGCAGAACCTGGGCCTTTTAATACTTCAATGTACTCAATGTTTGATACATCACGAGGGCCGCTGAATCCACGTCCACCGCTAAAACCATTAATTAAGTAACCCGATGGCATGTTTTCGTTACCCGATAATCCACGAATCGAAAAGCTATCCCACAATGCGCCACTGTTATTTTTACGTGAAATACTGGCAGAAAAATCCAGCGCATCTTGTAATTGAGTTATTCCTTTTTGATCAAGTACCGCGTTATCGAGGGTTTCGATTGATTGTGGCATTTGCTTTTGAGGAATATCGCCTCGGTAAGCTTGTTTATATGTAACCGCAATTTTCTCTATTGGTTGGCTTTGGGCAATGCTTTGTGCGCTTGCACTTAAGCAGGCTAAGTAAATTAATGAGTACTTCATAAAATGCTTTTTGGTAACGTTATATTATAACCAAAACTATAGCATGTGTTACTTTATAACAAAATGTTTTTTTGCGCTCTATGTGTGCGTCTAATTTTTATACTAGCGGCTATACAGCTATCACGTTAAGATGGATAAAAATAACACAATAAGAATAATATAATGTTAACAAAAACAAATGCATTAATTTACTTTTTAGCCTTTAGCAGTGGCTTTAGTATTATGGGAATAGAGCTGTTAGGTGGGCGCATTTTAGCGCCTTACTTTGGCAGTAGCGTACATATCTGGGGCAGTATTATTACGGTATTTATGCTTAGCTTATCATTCGGGTATTTACTGGGAGGGAAGCTGTCTATTCGTCATCCTTCGTTGACCAAATATGGGTTAATCTTTTTAGTTGCCAGTATTATGGTGGTGCCCATTGCTTTGTTTGCTGAGCCAATTATGGCATTTATTTTTTCGCATATTGAAGACAGCCGCTATGGCTCGTTACTCGCCTCCACCGCGTTATTTTTTATACCCACCATTATTTTAGGCATGATCTCGCCCTACTCTGTACGTTTGCTGGTTACCAATAGTGAGCGCAGCGGCCAAGTGGCTGGCGGCCTTTATTTTGTAAGTACCTTAGGCAGTGCGCTGGGCACCATTATTACCTCTTTTTATATGGTACTGGCGTTTGATGTTAACACCATTATTTTAGGTTTTGCTGGTGTGTTAGGCACGCTTGGGCTAATTGCTATTAGCTTTGATAAACTTAAAGTGCGAGAGGCCGTTTATGCACAAGCTTAAATTATTGGTTATTAGTATAATAGCGCTGCTATTTTCAGCTCACAGTATGAGTAATGTTGTGCATAAAGAGCGCTCTTTATATCGAAATTTACTCGTTGAAGAAACTGGCGGTTTACGCTGTTTAAAGTTTGATGAAAAAACCCGACAAAGCAGCCAAAGTTGCATGTACATCAGCGATCCTAAAAAACTGGTATTTAATTATACTAAGCTGGCTTTTTCTAGTTTATTACTGATTGATAACTCTAAAAATGTGCTCATTATTGGTTTAGGTGGCGGTACGCTTTCTAATATGATTCATGAGCTATACCCAAAGGCACACATTGAAAATGTTGAAATAGATCCTTCGGTAATTAAAGTGGCGCGTGATTATTTTAACTTTATAGAAACCGATAACGTAACTGCTAAAGTACAAGATGGGCGTATTTTTATTAAACGTGCGGCGCTTAAAAGCCAGCAATTTGATTGGATTATTTTAGATGCGTTTAATGGCGATTACATTCCTGAGCACCTACTCACAAAAGAGTTTTTTGAAGAAATAAAAAGCGTATTAGCCGAAGGCGGAATTGTTGCTGCTAACACGTTTTCATCAAGTAAACTTTATGAACATGAATCGGCAACTTATCATGCGGTATTTGGCGATTTTATTAATGTAACAGCCAATAATAATAGTAACCGTATTATTTTAGCCGGTTATAACAAAACCCCTACAGAGCAACAAATAGCACAGCGAGTTAAGCAGCTAACACCGTTACTTGCCCCTTATGATGTCGATATAGAGGCAATTAGTAAACGTATGTTTTTCACTAAAGATGGAAAGGACTGGCCAAGTGATACTAAGGTGCTGACTGATCAATACTCTCCAGCTAATTTACTTAACTTTTAGCGGCTGATATCACATGGTCACTTATATCCGGTGACCCTAGGGTATTATTAAACAGATAATATTTTAAGGAAACGGCAATGCACATTCACTTTATTATTCATGAACATTTTGAAGCGCCAGGCGCTTATGAAGCTTGGGCTAAAATGAATGGCCATACGTTGTCTTATACCCGTATTTATTTAGCTGAACCCTTACCTCAGCATACCGATGATATCGATTTTTTAATCGTAATGGGTGGGCCACAATCGCCCGCTACATCGCTTGCAGAATGCCCTTATTTTGATAGTAAAAAAGAACAAGCCTTTATTGCCAGCGCGATCACGGCAAACAAAGTGGTGTTGGGCGTTTGTTTGGGGTCGCAATTAATTGGTGAAGCTTTAGGCGCGACTTATCAACCCAGCCCAGAAAAGGAAATTGGTAAGTTTGCTATTACCCTCACCGATGCAGGCTTGAATCATCCGTTATTTAGCCATTTTGGCAGTGAGCTTAATGTGGGGCATTGGCATAACGATATGCCTGGGCTGACTGCTACGGCCAGTATTATTGCCTATAGCGAAGGTTGTCCAAGGCAAATAGTCGCTTATAGCGATTTAGTATTTGGTTTTCAATGCCACATGGAATTGACCACCGAGGTGGTTACCCTCCTCATTGCCAACGATGATTTAACTAATGCCCATAATTACTGCTTTGTTGAACAGCCCGAAAAGCTCTTAAGTCACGACTATGATGAGATGAACAATAAGCTTTATACTTTCTTAGATAAGCTTGCCGTACACTATTTATCTGAATAATACTTAGTTACGTGAAGTTAAAATGCCAATTATTTACTTAGCCTGCTAACTAATGCTAAAATTTGCTGATATTCACAAGTAAGAGTTCCTATGAGTAGCAGTATTCCTTTTCATGAAACACTCGATTTAACTTTGTGCGGCAATATGGGTCGAGTGCACCGCTTATGTCGAGAAGCGGTGACACTGGCGGTTGAACCCTTAGGTTTAACTCAGTCGCGCTGGACGGCAATGATCCACTTACATCATTTACCTTTAGGAGCAACACAGCAAGCGTTGGCGACCAGTTTAGGTATTGAAATGCCCTCATTAACGCGCACCATTAAGCAATTAGAGCTGCAAAATCTGGTTATTCGGCAAGTTGATGAGCACGATAAACGCAGTAAAAAATTGTACTTTACCGATGAGGGTATAAAGTTATTAGAACACTTAAAAGAGCTCACAAGCGATATTAAACAGCGTTTATATGCCGGTTTAAGCACGGAGCAGCTTGATGGTATGGCGCATAGTTTAGTGCAAATGGAAGAAAACGCGCGGCGTTGTATTGCAAGCTTATCTGGAGATAAATAAGTATGACACCCGATCAAAAATTTGCTCGCTACGTTAAAGTATCGCTCGTTGGTTTTATTGTTGTATTTTTCTATTATATTGTTGCCGATGTATGGCTACCGGTTACGCCACAAGCACGGGTTTACCATCCGGTTGTGCAAATATCGCCGCAAATAAACGGCCGTGTTACTGATGTATTGGTTAGTAATAACCAAACGGTTAAAGCGGGTGATGTATTATTTGAAATAGACAAAAATACTTACCAACTAGCACTTGAGCAAGCGCAGCTCGCGCTTGATGATGCCAAACTGCAAAATAAACGACTTGATACCAACGTAAAAGCGCTGGAGGCACAAATAAGTGCAGCTAACGCTAAATTGCATGAGCAGCAGCTATTAAAAAAGCGTGGCGAAACACTCTACAAACAAAACTCTATTTCGGAGCAAGAGCTTGAAAGCATTCGTGCAAATTTTGCAGCAAGCCAATCTAATTTAGCTGCCTTTGAAGCACAGTTGGCAGAAGCTGTTCTAGCGCGTGGCGATTCAGGGCAAGATAACTTAGCACTGCGCCATGCAGCAAACCAGTTAGCACAAGCTGAGCTTAATTTATCTTATACGCAAGTGCGTGCTTTAAGTGATGGCGTTGTAGCTAATTTACAGTTACTTGAAGGCTCCTATGCGGTTGCGGGTAAGCCATTACTCGCGGTTGTAGCAAAAAAAGCAGATTTGGTAGCCGATTTTCGTGAAAAGTCACTATTAAACATGCAGCCAGGCAGTTTAGCAAAAGTGGTATTTGATAGCCGACCTGGTGAAGTATTCGACGCAAAAATTGAAATATTTGAAGCGGGTGTAAGTGACGGACAACTTAGTGCAAATGGATTACTTAGCACCACCGAAACCAGCAATCGATGGGTTCGGGATGCGCAGCGTCAGCGTATTCATTTAGTGCTGCCAAATAACAATCAGCTTATAAATAATATGCCCAGTGGTGCGCGTGCCACTGTGCAGTTACTTCCACAGTCGGCTATAGGTCAATGGTTGGGATCAGTACAGATCCGCTTTATTAGTTGGTTACATTACATTTATTAGTGGGGCGAGTAATGACACAACATGTTAGCCAAGCGCCACAACTCGATTCAAATGGTTTACGCCAAGCGCTACGGATTGCTGGCGGCTGCACTATTGGTTTTACTTTGTGCAAGTTAATGAATTGGCCCAATGGAATATTTTTTACAGTTTACCCTATGTTACTACTCGGTTTAGTGCCAAGTATTAACAAAGGCGTGATCCGTCAATTTGTTGCCAGTGCTGCCTTCAGTGCGTTTATAGTGCTTATTTTACAGGGCTTATTTTCACACTTGCCGGTGTTAATGACGCTCATTATTTTTGCTAGTTTTTGCGTGTTATTTTACTTAATGAGCTCTGGTGGTGCGTTTTTATTTGGTGCGTTAGGTGCGGTGAGTTTATCGATTCAGTTACATTTTGCTAGTCATGTTGATCAAGCTAGTAGCATTTACCCGCTTATTTTAAGTAATGGTGTGGCTATTTTTATTACTATTATTATTGCGCTCTTGATGCATGGCTTGTTTCCTGACGTGACAGCGCGGCCCATGCGCGCTGTACCGCACAAGGATAAAGAAAGTATTCGTCACGAGGTGTTGTTATGTGCCACGGTTGCGACTTTGTCGTTTGTGGTTTTTCAGGTGCTTGATTTGCAAGATTCAATTTCGGCGCAAGCGGCATCTATTTTAATTTTATTTTCGTTGTGTTTTAAGGCTGCGGGTACCGCAAGTTGGCAACGTATTATTGGTACACTGATAGGCTGTAATGCTGCTTTAGTTGCGCAGTTGTTTTTGTATAACCATACCGACGTTTTGCTTTTTCCGGTGGCTATATTATGGATTTTGTCTTTTATATTCAGTCGTTTTCATATTTTAGGCGGTGGTCCACCGGGGGTTGGGTTTGGGGTATTGACCACTTTTGGGATTTTATTTGGTCAGTCGTTAGGCCCTGGGCAAGATTTAATATACAGCGCCATGTATCGATTTAGCTCGGTGGCTGTTGCAGTAACAGTAAGCTTAAGCGCAGTGTATGTAGTACATCGAATCCTAAACCGATTTAGCGTCACCCGCCATCATACTTATGATTAAATTAAAGGCTGCATTCGCAGCCTTTTTTATGTGCTTAACCAGAGTCAGGTTACTTAAGTTACAGCTTTATATTACCGCGGAGAGCTTTGGTTTGGCCGTGTTTGGTTTTTTTATCCATACGTTTACGCTGTGAGTTACGGCTAGGTTTGGTAGCACGACGTGCCTTATTAACCTTTGTGGCGCTTAAAATTAGATCTTTTAGCCGTTTAAGCGCATCTTCCCTGTTGAGCTCTTGAGTGCGGTGGCTCTGGGCTTTAATTATCAATACCCCTTCTTTGGTGATCCTTGAATCTTTTAAAGCAAGTAATCGTTCTTTATAAAACTCGGGCAATTTAGAGCGGTTTATATCAAAGCGTAAGTGTATAGCACTGGCTACCTTATTAACATTTTGTCCGCCAGCGCCTTGCGAGCGAATAGCGCTTAGCTCTACTTCCCATTCATCAATGGTTACGCTGTTTGAAATAGTTAACATAGTGCCCCGTTCTTTTTGCAAAAAATGTATTATAACATCAGTACATTGACTTGTGGTGAATCAACTAATTAGATAGACGACCATTGCTATTTACAATCTAATAATTGCTAAATAAACACATAAAAAAGAATTTACTCTACACTTACTATATTGTTTTTTAATTCGCTTTAATTATATGAAACAAATATCTATTTTAATGTCTTTGGTATGTATGCTCGCTATTTCGTATGCTGTTTATGCCAAATCATCTCAAACGTTTAGTGCTGGTGTAATTGCACAAGAACAAGTTTATCCAATTAAAGTGTTACCTTTGGGTAATTTTCAACGCTGTTTTGTTGTTGCTGCGCAAAAAGAAGATGCGCTGTATTCTGCGTGTTATATTAAAAAGAGCGCGCAATCGATTTGGGTTGCCGAATCCGCGGGAGCGCGTTGTGAAATAAAATGTGAGTCGCATTTAAACAGTGATGGCAAAACACAGGTGCAGTACTTTACTACTGATTTATAGCAAAAATGCTGTGCCAAGGTTTCTTTATCGCGGTGGTGAGCCCTTTTATTTGTTTAACCACTTGCTTATCACACGCTGTTTGCTTTGCATTATGCGGCCCTGACAGCATCAAATAATGGGCTTCACCTTTTATTGCTTGCTTTGCTACGAACAGTGATGGATTTTCCCTTAGCAGTTTTTTATTAACTGATTTTTCAGAGGTATATGCTACGTACTGGCAAAAGTAAGTCTCAGTTTTTTGGGTTTGCATATCGCCCCACTCCCCTATTTTTCGCCACTGTGGTGAGGCATATCGCCTTACATCAACCATAAAGCTGCCATGAAGCGCCGGTATTGAATAAACATCATTAATGGTTTGCTGTGCTTTAGCTGCATTATTATATGGGCCTGCAACGAGGTAATAGCTATCACGGTTTTCATGTTTATATAACTGCAAAGCATAAGCTGCTTTATCAATTTTATTCGCCACAATAAGTGCCGATTGAAACTTTTTGAATACGCCTAATTGCACAAAATAAGGCGTGTTTTGGTTTGCTTTAGCTGCTGTTGTTGGTTGCTTATTTAAGATATTAGCGTTATTTGTGTATACAATGATGTCTTGCAATATTATGGTATCGCCGCTTTTTTCAGTGATGATCTGCTCGGGAAGGTTTTTTATGGTTATGTTTTCTGATAGCTGCTCATTTTTTTCTATTTCAAGGATATAATTTCCTTGAGAAACATTAGAAAAATAATAATAACCATCATATTCAGTGACCGTTGAATAATGTTTTTCGCCGCCCTTTTCTTTAAGTACAACCGTCAGTCCTGCGATAGGTTTACTCTTTTCATTGCTCGATAGATAGATAGTCCCCTCAACCTCGTTGTGGACAACTAAAGGAATGTTTACTTTGGTTTGTCCGCCTCTATGAGCTAATGTTTTAATTTTCCCTAAAGAGGGCTGCAAGTAAGGATTAGACAACGAGCGTAAATTAACATCTAAAACCTGGCCACCGTAACTGCTTGGCAGCAAGACCTTTCCGTCATTATTGGTGTATTTATCTCGCCATAGATAGTTGCCAGTAAAATTAACGTCTTGAATTGGCTCATCGCCTTGGTCAAAGATTTCATTTTCATTCCAGTCTATGAACGAACTAACTTCTATTTGCCCGGAATTTAATGAGCGAGGAGTGTCAAAGTTAAAGTCTGCTTCTAAATGATCAAAACTAAATGTGCCATTTAAACCTAAAGAAAAGCGCCAATCACCTTGATTATCGACTTGCCCTGATACTTGTATATTAAATATCTCATGGCGGTATGTATATTGATGATTTAAAAGTGTACTTGCCGCAGAGTTAGACTGATAAGTCAGCTGGGTTTGATTAAAAGTGCTTTGTGTTTGTGGCCAGCGCAAACTACTTCTCAAACGAGTGAGTTCTGCGCCATTATTAGCCTGCCAATCTAAGGTGTTGGTCCATTTCCAAGAGGCAATATCTATTGAAGAATAAAGCCGGTTTATTAGGTTATTTGTATCGTCATCATAAAATAGTTGGCTTGACCATGTTCCTCCGACATAACTTTTATTGATGCCTAATGAGAATCGATTTTTAGTGTTAGTATTTTTACGTACTTCATTGTTCCACTTCATATTCCAGTTAAGGGAGTTAAAAAAATCAGTGCGGCCATTGAGGCTCAGTGAAAGCCTATTTTTGAGTGAGTTCTCTTGTGCTACAAATAAAGCGCTAGAAAAGTTATTAAGGGCACTGTATTCAACATTAACATTGATATCGTTATAAAGTTTATTAGAAAGTAGGCCTCTAAAACCGGCAAAATAAGCATAGCCAGCATCGAGTTGTTTTGTGGCTAAAAAACGGTAACTGCCGTGTTCTGTAAGTGTGTTTAGCCCAGATGATAGGTAGCTGCTGTTATTTTGTTCGGTTTGCAAATGAGTAATTTGAGCGTCATATGTAATAAACTCACTAATGCCATAAGAGAGATTACTTTTAAAGGCATTACTCATCGCCGTTGAGGAGTTACTTGATTGATTAAAAACGCTTTTATCTGTTTCTAAAAACTCCACCTGATAGCTTATTTTTCCGGGCGATAGTGCGTCTTGCCCTATTGTATACTTTTGAGTGCGTGTAACTTGCTCGCCCTGTGAGCCAAAAAGTTTAATTTCAAAGATATTGTTGCCGTAAAAAGTTTCAACGTCGGTAAATCGAACCAAATTTTCGTCGTTAGCTTGAGTAGTGGCAATAAACTGGCCATTTCGGTGCAGCTCTGCTTGCCAGCCCGGTAGTGCCGGTTCTTCAATGGTGATGGTTGAAAAGTTTTGTGCCGAATGCGGGTTAGCATTTGAAATATAAAATCCCCGGCCTTGGTTTGA
This sequence comes from Pseudoalteromonas sp. S1609, assembly GCF_005887255.1. Classification (GTDB taxonomy): domain Bacteria; phylum Pseudomonadota; class Gammaproteobacteria; order Enterobacterales; family Alteromonadaceae; genus Pseudoalteromonas. The sequence continues at coordinate 84,797 of NZ_PNDJ01000020.1, forward strand.
GCTAGTAATAAGCTGATCTGATTGAGATTGAATATCTCCCAATTGATAGTGAATGCGTGCCAGTGAGTGATCTTGTTCACTTAAGTTAAAGTCTTTAGTTATTTTTAAAAAGGTATTAGCGGTGTTTTCGTTTTTGTTGAATCGTAGTTCAGCTCGATGATGAAATAAGTCAAAGTAGCTATTAAGCCTGAGTAGCCCCTTATAACGATTATTAGACGATTTATAGTTTGCTGATAGCGAATATTCAGACACTGGATAGGTTAGCGTTTGGTATTGGTCGTCTATAAAGTGGTCGTATTGCAGTGCTTTGGACTTAATTTGTTTTGTAATACCACTCGTTAATTGGTTGTTATTATAAGTAAGCAAGTTACTAGAAAATGAAACCTGCATCAGTGAGTAATCAAAGCGCGAGTCGGTATTTAAAAGTGTATTTATGACGGATAAATCAACATAGTGGTCGTAGTCATCGACAGCCCACAATGAAACATTTTCTGAGGGCGCTAAAGTTGAGGAAAGCTCAGCATTGAGAACCAGCTCACTTGCGTCAACTCTAGCAGCCAGTGTATTTTGTGACACATTTAAGCTAATTCCCATAGTCGATTTCAGGGCGCTTATGGGCAATAGCAATTTATTTGATTTTGAATAGTAAGCTTCTAAATCAGAGACAACTGAGCGCCCATTTACCCTGACATTTATAATCACAAAAGACTCCTCATCAATAGGCCATTGATAAAGAGTCGGTAACTGCTTTGCGATGATTGCTTTGGGTGCAATTAACAGTAATGTACAAAGTAACAAGCGAGCCGTTATACCGTAGTATAAGGCATTAATGTGTAGCATTTTTATTTGATATTAATGGGAATCGCTAACTCTATTTTACCGCCATAAAGTTCGTTTTCTTTGTAATTGAGTGTCAAAGGTCCTGTCACAGGAGCTTGTAAAGTGATGTATACCTTGCGACGAGATAGAGGGGTATAAACGGCCACATTGGCTATTTCACCAACCATTACATTATTCTCATCAACTAATTCAAAGTTTCCATACACAGAGCGATTCCCTGTGAGTGTTTGCCAAAATGTTAGAGTCGGGCGCCCATTTTGAGTAATTAATTGCGGGTTTATTAATTCTGAGTCAGCCTCTAATTGGCCATGACGAACGATAACAGGCACGCTGTAAGCAACTTTAGGTCTAATGCTTATTCCATCAGCGTCAGGGTTTTGTGATTCAGAGGCTATAATTTTAAGCACCGCTCTGTATTCGCCAACAGCAAGCTCGGCTTTTTTGCGAACGGTCATTCTGATAGCTTGCATTCCTTTGGGTGCAATAGTGCCGCGACGTGGTGAAAACCGTAGCATGTTTTTGGCAGAGCGCCCTTCAACTTGTTGTGGGGTAACATCTATAAGCGCTCCTTCTTCGGTCATATCTTTATGGGTAACAACAAGTTTAAAATCGAGATTTTTATTAGAGGTATTGCGGATAAGTAGTGAATTATTTTTAGTACGCCCATCAAAGTATAAACGGTATTCAGACAACGCAAGGTTGGCATTACAAATTTCAGGTAGTAAAAGAGTTAGGCAAAGGGTAGCCCAACAAAAAAGTTTAAGAATCATGGGACAACTCAACAACATGATAATAAAAAGTGGAGCGCGATGCTCCACACATTTTATTTTTAATGCGCAATTACGCAAAAAAAATAAACTGAGGCTAACTTAGTAAGTTAGCCTCAGCTTTCATAGTCTTATTGGAAAGACACATCTACAGTATAATCTACAGTGTAAGCAGCACCCGCTGTCAGTGTAGAATCAACCGTCATATCACCATATACACTAACAGTAATATCTGTTGCACTTGCATCAGTAGTGAAAGCAGACGCAACATTGTCAGCAGTTGTTACACTGGTTGTGCCATCTGTAGCCGTTGTTACTGGAGCAAAAGTTAAGTTAGTGCCTGTGCTTCCAGATACAGTAATATTCATTGCTGAATTTGGCGCTAAACCAGATACAGTAATTCCACCTAATTGAATGTTTGCATCTGACGCATCACAGTCACCCGATACAACGCCTGCATTATCCATCGTACAGGTTGAGCTTGTAGATAAACGAATTTTACCAAAGTGAAGTGCGCTATCCTCTGCAAAAGTAGGCTCAGTCCAACCATTTACACTTGCTTGAAATGTTTGGTTAGATGCAAGTAAAGAAGTTGATGAGATTGCTAGTAAAGCGGAAGCTGCAAAGATTTTTTTATTCATAGTTTTTCCATTTTTAAAAATTATTATTTTTTTACTTCCATGCAAGTTAGTTTAGAGGAGAACCCCAATCCATTGTTTCGGATTTAAACACAGTTGTTATCAAAAAGGAATTTTTTGTTAACGCTGTTGCTGTTTTTAGGGTGTTTATGATACAAAATCATTAATTTTAATCAGGAAAATGCAACGAGAAAAATAACACCGATACTAATTTTATTTTAACGCTTGTGGGACTTAGTTTTAGGTTTGGCCAGAGTGGTTAAACTGATGCTGAGCCTATAATGATGTTTATCAATCATTATTTATTTTCTAGAACTATTATGTAAGGCAGTACTAACGCTTTTTTCCTTAAGCTCTATACTTAAACGCTAAAAAAATCTGCAGCAACAAGTATGCGAAATGCTCATTAATTGAGCATAAATTACTCATTGTATTTCATCGCCGTGTCCATGAATAAAGTCATTACAATTTAAACTCATATGTTTAAGATCAGATTTTTACTAACTTACCGCTTTAAAAGTATAAAACTTAATTTTTTACGCACGTTTTTTCAGCGTTTTGCTTCATTTTTAGCTCTCTCAGGTAATCAGTTAGTAAAAAATCGGTTTATATAGGCGATATTTTATACCTTGTTAGTAAAATACTGATCCTAGATTACTTGAAGGATACTTAATGTTTAAAAGGTCTTTAATTATTAACTACTTGTATCAAAAATTTTGTTTGGGCTGTGTAAAAGCTCATTAAAGAAAGTGCTTTTAGCTAAATTTTAATTTCATATACTGACGGATGTTTACTGCGGCTATATATATTTCGTCGGTAACAACAACGCATCTAGGAAGGCCTTTCCTTATACGTGTTGTTTTATTGCTGGTTGTTAATCTTAATGTAGATCAATATTTAACTAACTCAATTTAATGCTTATCACTGCATTCAAATACAAATAAGAATTACTATCTTTTGTATTTGTTGGCGTTATAATATCGCCATCTTTTTTAGCTATGTTTAAAAGGAATTTGCAGTATATGCAGGCCTCTAACCGTCTTTTAGACTTTCCCAAACCCGTATTTTCTATGTTATGGCAATTTATGCAGCGCTTTAACTATGAATTAGCGGTTTTATCGCGTTTTTTTATCGCCATTGTGGGCGGGTATTTTTTTACTGCCGTCAGTGTGTCGCTGTTAAGTGTTGTGGTGCCGGTCTCTAAAGTTGACGCGGTTCTTTTAAGTGTGTCTGCGAGTATTTTAATTTATGCACTGGTGTTTATTTATAGTTTTTATGTTCAGTCGTTAAAAACAGTTTGGATCAGTATTTTACTAAGTATTGCAGTGCAATTTTTTATATTGTCGTTAATGAAGGGATGGTTATGAAAGGGAGTTTTTTTCGCTCAATGACCTGGTTACATACATGGGTAGGTTTACTCGTGTGTTGGTTACTGTATTTAATATTTTTTGCAGGCACCATCAGCTTTTTTAGAGATGAAGTTAGTTTATGGAATCAGCAAAGTATTCATAATATTGAGCAGCAGACAGACCGTATTGGCGCGCAAAAGCAACAAATAATAAGTGGCGTTGAGTATTTAAATACCCAAGCACCTAATGCCCCAAATTGGCGTATAACACTTCCTGAAGAGCGTGTACCCTATTTAACGTATGGTTATGCTAAGCCAAAAGAGCCTGAGCAGCGCAGAGCCTCTTTTGAAAATACCCGTTTAGATCCAAATAATATGCAGCCTTTAGCACCCTTTGTAGATACCCGAGGGGGAAATTTCTTTTATCGCCTGCATTTTGATTTACATTATATTGATGTAAAAACAGCGCGTTGGATTGTGTGCTTTGCAAGCTTGTTTATGCTTATTGCATTGATATCAGGGATAGTAATTCATAAACGAATTTTTAAAGATATGTTTGTTTTTAGAGCTAATAAAGGCAGTCGTAGCTGGTTAGATGTACATAATTTAAGTTCTGTATTTGCCTTACCGTTTCATTTAATGATTATCTATACCGGCATTATTACTCTGATATTCATGATATTTCCCTACCCCGCGCAAACCGTTTATGAAAATGGAATACGTGGTTTTTTCAATGATGTTTCGCCAAGTAGTCCTGTAACAGAATCATTTCAAGGTACTGCACCTTTAGTGCCTATCAATACTGTTTTAGATCAGGTTTATACTAAGTGGCCAGAGGCTGATATAACTCGGGTAATTATTAATAAGCCGAATAAAGCCGCTGCAACTATTATGGTTTTGGTGAGCCCTGGGAAAACATTAAGGGATCAATCACCCCGTTTAATTTTTAGCGGAGCGAGTGGTGAGCTTGTTGCTCAAACTGATGATGAACTCACTGGCAGTAAGGCGCTATATGAATCATTAAACTCAATGCATACTGGGCGTTTAGCAGAACCATTATTACGTGTTTTATATTTTTTAGGCGGCATTGCCGGCTGCATAATGATAGCGACAGGCTGCATAATGTGGGCTAAGCGCTTACGCGAAAGAATGAAAAAAAATACTCAACCATCTTGGGGGCTAAAGCTAGTTGAAGGGTTAAATCTAGGAACATTGATGGGACTACCCTTGGCTACATCGGCTTTCTTTTTGGCTAATCGTTTACTCAGTAAACAGGTTGCTGAGCGCGCGGATAAAGAAATACTCGCTTTCTTTTTAACTTGGCTATGTGTGTTCATCATTGCCTTTGTAAAGCGTGACAAGTTGCAGTGGTGTGTGATGGCTGCCATAAACAGTATTGCTTGCTTTAGTGTGCCACTTGTTAATGCGCTAACAACAGAGGGTAATATAATCAGTTACTTGCGTAACGAGCAGTGGGCATTATTTATGTTTGATAGCCTTTTTCTAGCAATTGGTTTGCTGTTTTTGTTACAAACCGAAAAATTACGTACTGCTCTGCAAGCTAAAAAACCAACTCCAATAAATACTCAGGAGCAAAAAGTATGATTGCCTTGCTTCCTTTTAGTTTATGTTTGGTGGCTTTTAACTGCTTTGCGCTGGCTAAGTTTAATCATTTTAAGGATGTTTTTAATAAGCGCCCCACTCAACAGCAGCGTTTGGTTTTATTGAGTGTTGCTTGGATCAGTATTTTACTAAGTTTGCTGTTATGTATTAACGAATTACAAGGTTATGGTGGTTTGCAGTTTTGTGGCTATATGACGTTAAGTGCTTTAATTGTAATGACTTTTTATAGCTTTTTGGTGAGGTTAACTAAACTTTTTAACTTACTCATATTAGTAATATTGGCCATGAGTACGTTATTTTTTGGTTTAAATGGGCTTTAGTTAGTAAAAACCTGATCCCAAAAAATAGGCTAAATTGCGGAAAAAAATGGCAAGCCATCAGGCTTGCCAATTAAAAAAGGGGGATTGTCATTATGTCTTCACCTGCCTGTCTCTTTGCAGATGCGGCTAATATAGCCTTGCTTTATTTAACTTACCTTACAGTAAGGTGATCGTTTTATTACAGCTAAGGTTATTTATTATACTCTCATGTAAACCCCCTTTACAGCGGTTTTTGATTTACCCAAATAATTTCGTCAGTTGCAAACCCAAGCGCCTTTACTTGGCTTAAAAAGTGCTGCTTAAGCTCTTTGCTTACTGTTGGTGTGCGTGATAAAAACCATAAGTAATCTTTGCTATAACTGGTAATAAAGGCATATTGATAATCAGGTTGGTCGAGCTCAAAAATAATATAGGCACCATAAAACGGCCCAAAAAATGACACTTTAAAATGCCCTGTATCGGTGTTTTCTACAAATTTAGCTAAGCCTTCGGCTTCGTCCCACTGCTGATCTTTGCTAATAAATCCTTTGTTTAATACCTTTACCGTTCCATCATCGTTAATAGAGTAGGTGGCTGTTACTTGTTCCATCCCTTGTTCAAAAGAGTGGTCTAATCGTGCTATCTCATACCACTTGCCTTGGTACTTTTCTAAATCAAAGTTTTTAACAGGGGTTATTCCTTCCGGTGCGCTGGTACAGGCACTGAGTAAAAACATAGCAGTAATAAATAATGCGGTTTTAAAAGCGAGTTTCATGTTGTTTCCTTTTCTTTAGAAATTGCTATAGGATCGCTCTAATACTAAAGCAATTTAAAGAACTTAGCATGAAAATTTGGGTTGATGCTGACGCTTGTCCGGTGGTAATAAAAGAAATTTTATTTAGAGCTGCAGAGCGTACGCATACAGAAACAATACTGGTTGCAAATCATGCCATGCGCATTCCACCATCAAAATTTATTAGCCGACTGCAAGTGTCATCAGGCTTTGATGTGGCTGATGATGAAATAGTTAAACGAGTTGAAAAGGGTGATTTAGTGATCACTGGAGATATTCCGCTAGCTAGCGAAGTGATTGATAACGGCGGCCAAGCGCTTAATCCGCGCGGTGAGCTTTACACCACTGAAAACATTCGCTCCTTACTAAATGTACGCGACTTTATGGATACTATGCGCTCAAGCGGCGTAGAAATGAGTGGTGGGCCGCCTCCACTGAGCCAAAGTGACAGACAAAACTTTGCTAACAACCTTGACCGTATTTTAGCGCAAAATAAGAGTAGTTAAGGTGAGCAGCCAGTTAATAGGGTTAGGTGATGACTCATTTAGAGTTGCTGTGTATGTCGCAAAAGCGCCCCCTATGCCCTACTTTGAAACACTAGAGCAGCTAGAGCCTGTGGTTAGTGGGCAAATAAACAGTATAAATCAGCACTGTGGCAATGGCTGGCGAAAAGTCTTTAATGTGTACGCTAAAGTGTTATTTGCGCTGCCAAGCGAGTATTACTCATTTGCTAAACAAGCAGTGAGCTGGCAAGCATATCGAGATGAGCTGTTGTTACAGCAGCATAGCGGGACTGCATTACTCTTTAGTGCGCCTGTGCTCACTGAGCATAAAAACCAGTTGCACGTTATTGCGGGCAGAACTCACGCTAAAAATTTGATACAACAAGGAAAATTAAACGCCCAACTTGATTGGCTTGATGATGAGTTTGCTATAGATAAAAGCCAGAATATTATTGTGTGCCCCTATTTTGATTATAGGCAGCTGAGTAATATTAAAATTGCCCGTTTGAGTGAATTAGTGGCTCAGCTAAGATAAGCCACTTTCTTTTTTGCTACTGTTACACGACGTGAGTTAGTTTTTGTGCGCTATCAACTAGCATTAGTGAGCCCAAAATAAACAGTACACATGCCGATGCACGCCCAAACTTAAGCGACAATGCGGGATTGTTACTGAGGATTTTTCTGGCACTTATCCCTATTAACCAATACACCAACGCACAGCCTACTAAATGAATTACACTCAGTACCAGCAATTGTTCAGTGATAGAAAACGATAAAGTTGGCAACACAAACTGTGGTAACAAGGCTAAAAATAACAGCATTACTTTAGGGTTTAAACCACTAATAATAAAACCCTTTCTCATCCACTTTAGAGGCGTGTCTGAGGTGTGTTGTTGGCCATCGTTATAGGCAGCAGGCATAGGAGGAAATCGGTACAGTGATGTAGCAATCCAAATTATGTATAAAGCGCCGAACAAGGTTAACAGCTTTATAAAAATAGCATGCGATGCTAATAGCGCACCTAACCCTACCACCACAATTAAACTGGCCATTAAATGCCCAAGTATTAACCCTGACACCGCAGGAACAATTTTATCGCCTGCTATTCCTGCACTAATTGTATAAGCCCAATCTGCACCAGGGGTGAGAACAAACAAAATTGATACCAGCCAAAAAGAAAAAATAATATTAATATCCATAGCGCTACAACCTAAAATAAGTGAGTAGCTATTTTATTTCTTTCTGATGAGTAAAAGTTACTGTATTTTACTAATATAAGCGTTCATTTTAGGAAATAATTAACCATGGATACCATGGATAGGAAAATTCTTGCCGAATTACAAGTTGATGGCAGACTTACCCTCTCTGAATTGGCTGATCGTGTTGGGCTAAGCGTATCGCCCTGTCACCGCCGTGTTAAAGAGCTTGAGAAAAGCAAAGCAATTGTGGGTTACCGCACCGAAATATCACCTGAGAAAGTGGGTTTAAACTTTTCTGCGTTAGTATTTATTACTATTAAAGAGGGCGATAAAGTGTCGTTAAGCAAATTAGAGCAAGCAGTGGATGCTATTCCTCAGATCACCAATGCTCAGCGGCTATTCGGTACACCTGATTACCTGTTACATGTCGTTACTAAAGATTTAGCCGCGTTTCAGCAACTCTACGATGACAAGCTATCAGCCCTACCAGGTGTACAACGTTTAACCTCAACCATTGTGATGAAAGATATTGTAAGAGCGCGTAATTTGCACTTTTAACAGGTTATGTTTTAACACGAAGTTTAAAAAGTTAAGCCGATGACGCTGTAAAGCCTATTATGAAAGGCTTTACAGTTGTATATAAAAATAAAGTATAAATAAAGCTTGTTATAAACTGTATTGCTGTTATTCTGCTTGCCATCGGGTTGATAGAAAGCCCAATTTATTTGTAAGTACCACGTTGTTATTAGTAATAATCCTTCGCGATATCCTCAAGTTAAATGTTTGTTTTCTTCCTGTTAAACGCCTATTTTAAGGCAATTTTTTATTTATTTTTTTAGGATATTATTATGTCTAATACAACTACTGGTACTGTAAAATTTTTCAACGAAGCTAAAGGTTTTGGTTTTATTGAGCAAGAGTCTGGCCCAGACGTTTTCGCACATTTCAGCGCAATCTCAGGCGACGGTTTCAAAACTTTAGCTGAAGGCCAAAAAGTACAGTTCAGCGTAACTCAAGGTCAAAAAGGCCCGCAAGCTGAAAACATCGTTTGCATCTAATTTAAAGGGAGTGGGCTTTAAAGCGCACTCACCACGCTAAACTAACGTTAAGCGATAAAGCTAATATCAATACGATATTAGCTTTTTTTTTGCAAAAAATTTATACCACGTACCCACTAAAACCAAGTGCTTTAAAGTACAGTTTTGGAATGCCAAAGCCACATTCATTAAGTAACTCACTAAAACGCATCCGATCAAGCGGGTAAAACTCACGCTCTAAGTTATGTGCCATTTGCGTTTTTCCTGCTTCACTAAGGCCAAGCTCTTTGCATGTATTAAGTTGTGCCTCTCGTTCAAACGAGGTTTCTGGGCGCATTAAATCAGCAATAAATACTGGTGCAGATTTTTTAAGATTATTTTTAATCCCCTTTAATAACTGCTTCTTATCGCCGTTATCTTCAACAAAATGCATCACCAATAAACATAATACCGCGTCGGCTTTAACTTTTAATTTATCTACTGGTTGGCACTCAATGCTGATACGTGCATCAATACCGTGCTCTATAAAGCGTTGCTTAGCAATGGCTAACATGTCGGCCGAGGTATCTTGAGCGGTAAACTGCCATGTAGAATTAATATTCGCCAGCGCTGCGATTTCTTTACCTGTGCCTGCGCCTACCACTAAAATATGGGCGTTATCAGTTAACGTAGCGCTTAGCTGTGCGTTGGTTAGTTGATGTAATAGCTCGTAACCTGGGACTAAACGGGTAATACGGTTATCATACTCTTGTGCTTCTTCGCCTGTAAAAGTGGGCATACTATTTCCTTAAATTACGTTTATGGTGGAGTATCCACCCGGTTTTTTAGCGACATGAATTTGCGTTGCAACGCGTTCGCTCATTTCACTTACATGTGAAATCACACCGACCTTTCTACCTTGCGCTTGCAGTGAATCTAGCGCGTCCATTGCAATACTGAGTGTTTCACTATCTAGTGTACCAAAGCCTTCGTCAACAAATAACGAGTTAATTTGCACTTTGTTTGAAGATAAAGAGGCCAGCCCTAATGCAAGTGCCAACGATACTAAAAACGATTCTCCCCCAGAGAGTGTGTTTACAGAACGTTGTTCATCGGCCATATCGCGGTCAATAATCGCTATATCAAGTGAATCAGCTATTGCTGTGAGTTCGTAACGCTTATTCAGCGTTTTTAAATGGCTATTAGCATAATGTAGCAATATTTTTAGTGTTTGTGTTTGCGCTAAATTACGCATTGTTTTGCCGGTTGCATCACCGAGCACTTTATTAAGTAAATGCCATTGTTCTACTTGTTGTTTAAGCTTGCTTAGCTCAGCCTGCTTGCCCTCAAGAGCTTTTGCATTTTGGTTGTGCTGCTCGATGGCAGTATTAATCGTAAGTAAGTTATTTTGTAATTGTGTTTGCTGCACAGTTAATTGAGTTTGTTGCTCAATTAACTGTGCTTCGCTGTTTGCTGGCTTATTATTTTGCTGATGCTGCTCATTGGCATTTTGCTGTTGTTTTAGCGCGGCATGAGCATCAACTAATGCTTGAGATAACTGCTCGCTATGCTTTAGCTGCTCTTTAATATCGTCATTACTTATAGCCAGTAGCACCTCGATTTGCTGATGGCTAATATCAGCATAAAGCGCGCTAAATTCTTCAAACCAAGCACTATAGCGTGTTTCAAGTGTGGCTAGCTCTTGGCTGTTATCGGCGAAGCGCTGCTCAAGGTTTTTAAGCGTAATAGCGTGCTCATCGCGCTGTTTTACGGCGCTATCGTGTGCCTGTTGACTCTGATTTAATTCACTCTGGCACTGCTCTACTTGCCTATTCAGCTGAACCTGATAATCATCAGCGCTAATCGTTTGGTTATCGAATAACGCTAAGCGCTGTTGCTGAGTATTGTTGTGTTGTTGCTGTGCTTTAGTTAAATCGTCGTTGAGCGTGCTAATTTGCTGCTCAGCTTTAGTAATAAGGGGAGTTAGTTGCTGCAGCTGTAAATTAGCGCTGTCTAATTGCTTTTGAGTTTGCTCAAGTTGTAGTTGCTGATGTTGATACTGCTCTACTTGCTCACCTAGCTCGCTTAGCGTTAACGCGCCGGTTTGCAATGTTTGCCAAAATTGACTGTTTTCAAAATGAGAATTCAGCTCACTTATAAGTGCTTCGCGTTGGCTGAGCAATTCCTGGTGCTTATTATTAAGCATGGTGAGCTGATTGTTCAGTTCAACATGCTGGGTATTTAATTGTTGCTGAGCAGTCTGTTCTTTTTTAGCCGTGTTTTGCAGTTGGTTAACCGTTTCTTGCAACTGGTTTTGTTGTTTTTGTGCTGAAAAGTACTGCGCTTTTTGCTCGCTTAATTGTTTATGGGTGTCATCAAGCTGCTCAACGCTCAAGTCATTAAGATCTGTTTTAGCCGCTTGCATGGTGTTTTTAATGTCCAACATTTTGGCTTGGGCATCAGCAATCGCTTGGCTTTGCTGCTTATGCTCAGCGACTAAAACAGCATGTTGCGTTTGATGTTGATGTAGCTGGGTTTGTGCATCTAAGTGCTGCTGCTTAGCGCCAGTATAAGTATTTTCAAAGTCGGTTATTAAGTTATTAAAAGGTTGGCTTTGATTGTTTGCAAACGGATGCTCAGTGGCTCCACAAACCGCACATGCCTCATTTGGTAGTAGTTGTGCGCGTAAATGTTCAACATGTTCACTCGCACGCAGCCTTGCTTGATTAAGCGATTGCTCGGCGTGTTTAAGTGCTTGCTCTTGACTGCTTAATTGCGCAAGCAATGTGGTATTAGTTTGTTCACTCTGAGTTAGCTTTTCTGCTGTAGTACTTTGCTGCTGCACTGTGTGCTTTAGTTCTTGATTAAATTGCTTATAACGCGCTCGTTGCTCTTTTAAATAATCAATATTTTTAAGCTGATTATCACACTGCTCAATATTGAATTGCTCTTGCTGTTGGGTGAGCTTATTTAGATTTTTTTGTTCAGTGCTTAGTGCGTGCTCTGCATGTTCTAACTGTTTATTTTGCTCGTTGAGCTTGGTAGCGAGAGTGCTTAGCTGCAAAGTAATAGTTTGCTTTTGTTGCTCGAGTGTTTTTAATTGCGTTGTGGTATTAAAAAACTGCTTAAAGCTGTGATTAAAATAGTTCCAATCAGTGGCCAATGGCTTTAGTTGATTGTTTTCTTGTAACCATTGCTGATGGTGAGTGCTTTGTGTTGTTGCCTGCTCCACGCTGAGATTATTTTGTTGTAGCTGCTGTTGTAACTCGTTTAATTGTTGCTGCTCTTTGGCTTTTTGTTGTGTCAGGCTTGTTATACTTTGCGTAAAAATAGCTAATTGACTGTCGAGCTCACGTGCTTTTGTTATGACTGGTTCAGCTGTTTGTTGTTGTTGTTTTGCTGTTGCTAATTCGCTTTGTTGTTTTTTAACCTTACTTGCTTGTTCATTAATAAGCGCGGCATGATCCAGCGCGTTTAATTCCTTTATTTGCGAATTTAACTGGCTGTTTTGCACCGTTAAGCTTTTAAAGCGTTGGCGATTATCTTTAATTTCAAGCGCACTTTGTGCTTGTTTTGCTTGCTCAGTTTGTGCTTTAACCGCATTTAGTGCATCACTTGCTTGTTGCTCGTTTTGTTGAGCCGCTATTAATGCTTGCTCTAAACTGTGTGCTTGTTTATACCAATTAACACCCTGCTCTGTGCTGGCCAACGTTGTTTTTATGTGTTCAGTTTGTTTTTTAAGTTCATCAAGAGTTTGTTTTTTCTCACTTAGCTCTTCATCAGACAATAACGCATAACTGGCTAAGCTGGCTGTTAGTAATTCAAATTTATCTTTAACTGCTTTATTACGCTCAAATATACGTTGGCCAATTCGACTAAATTTATCGGTGCCAGTAAGGCACTCTAAAAGTTGTGCGCGCTCATCGCCGGTGGCTTTTAAAAAGGCGGCAAACTCATGTTGTGCTAGTAGCACTGCACGGGAGAATTGCTCAAAAGTGAGGCCTATTTTATTTTCAATGGCTTTGATGGTGTTGCTTTTGTCGGCAATTAAGGTTTCATCAGGTAAGCTATGCAAAGTATGCTCTGCCACTTTTAGTTTGCCGGTTACTTTTTTATGCGTGCGTTGAATACTGTAGCGTGCTCTATAAAGTTGCTGATCTTGCCCGCTAAAGTCCACTTCCGCATAGCCTTCCCATTTCCCACGGCGCAATAAATTGCGGGCATCGTTAAGCTTTATGTTGTCGCCGTTAAAATCAATTAGGTTACCTTTGTCGCCTTTCAAACGAGCAGTTTTCGTATAAAGCGCTAAACAAATTGCATCCAGTACGGTGCTTTTTCCCGCGCCAGTGTCACCTGTAATGGCAAATAAACCTGCGTCTTTGAGTGGGGATGCTAAAAAGTCGATTTCGGCATCAGCAATGGAGGCTAAGTTATGAATACGCACGGCGGTTATTTTCATAGTAGCTGCTCCTGTTCAAGTTCATCAATAACGTTGGTTAATAGTGCTTTTAATTCACTGGGAACAGTTTCGCCAGCCATATCTTTGTCGTTATTAAAGGCTTGTTCGAGCAAATTAATTGGGTTGAGCATTTCCACAAAGCTTAAATCCTCAAATACCGTTTCTGAAGAATTATTCACTTGCTGATCGCGTACCCGTTCTATACCACAAAAGTTAACCTGCTTGCCTTTTAGTGCTTGTTCAATTTGTTCACGAAAAGTGGTATCGATATCACTGGATTTTAGCTTTACTCGTAAATATGGCGCTATTTCGTATTGTTGTGTATCGAGTGCTTTTATTTGCTCGCATAGCTTGGCTAAAGGGACGCACTCCCCCTCGGGTAATACAATTACTTCAGCGAGCCTAGGAATGTAAAGGGGGTTTACAGTGGTGCTTAGCGGTTGGTCTTTTTGTACGTTAAACTCAACCACGTTGACTTGATGGGTATATTTCCTTTCTGAAAACGACATTGGAATAGGTGTACCGCTGTAGCGAATGTGCTCATTTTTAGCCACTAACTGCGCTTTGTGTAAATGCCCTAGCGCTACGTAATTGGCATGCTTACCAAATACTGACGCTGAAATGGCTTCTTCACCGCCAATAACTAAGTTACGCTCAGAGTCACCAGAAATATTTCCACCTTTAGCATGCAAGTGACCCATAACAATTAAAGGCGTACTTTCATTGGTAAGCGTTAACGCATGTTCAAGTGCCAGTTGGTAAGCTTTAGCAACGCCTTGTGCGTAACTAGGGCCATTCTCGCTCTGGCTAAGCGTACTTATATCGCTGGTTCGTAAAAACGGCATAGCGATTACTACAGCGTGTTTGTCGTTATTATTAATTGTTATTACTACGTCATTGGGATTGGCGGAATCAAACCGGCCTACAACATGGGTATCAAACTGGGCTAATAAGGGCTGAGCAGCCAAAATACGATTAGCAGAGTCATGATTGCCGGCAATTATGATCACATGTAATTGTGGGCACTGTGCTTTGGCATTTTTTATAAATTGATAGAGTTGGTTTTCGGCGCTAGCACTGGGGGTGGCGGTATGATAAATATCGCCCGCAACAAGCAATAAATCGATTTGTTGGCTAACGAGGGTGGTTAATAACCAAGAGAAAAAAGCATGATGTTCATGACGGCGATCATGTTCATAAAATTGCTGACCTAAGTGCCAGTCTGAAGTGTGAAGAACTTTCATTTTGCGCTCTTAAAAAACCATAAGAGCGCCAATATACCCAAGGCAATTAAAGATGCAAGTATCGCTTTAGGTTAAAGTATACCAAGCAATAAAAATAACTGGCAAAGCAGCAAGCGCAATTGTTAAAGGCCACTTTAATGCCTTCGCTTTTTTGGCCTGTAATACTGCTAGTGCGTTTGTTTCATTACAAGCAGCCACTTTATCAATATACAGGTAGCCTGAGTTAATATACTGCTTACAATTTTGCACGTCTGCAGGTATTGCAATTAGTTTTTGCTGCTTTTTTAGGACATAAAAATCCATAAACTCACCACACTTAATACGACTAGTTAGAACAAAAAATATTTGAGAGAAACACTAAAAAAGTACCCTCAAATTAAAAAAGTGGGCGATTCTAATTACAAACCATAGTAAAGATCAACCTAAAACTGCGTTTTTTAGTATTTTTAATGAAAATAGCTGTGTTTTTTCATTTTATCTCTACTTTTAGTGATACTCAGCCTATTTTGTAAACCCCCTTTACAGCTTAGTTTTTTATGTAAATTGCTAAACAATTTAGTTAAATGTTGTTGTGTAAAACCGTGTTTTTTATATTTACATAAAGGTGTGGAATATCACCCTATAAAAGTAGGGTTTTATCGCTATTTTATTGAAGCTTAGCTGTAAATTTGTCACAGTAGCGTCACTAAAATCGATCAGGATTAACAATGAAGAAAAATTTATTTACATTGAGTGCATTTGTATTGCCTTTGGCAATGGCGAGCTCTGTGATGGCCTCATCTGTTGAACAGACTAAAGGCAGTTATGTTGATAAGTTTCGTCAACTAGACGAAGCTTTGCCTACCCCTAATGTTTACCGCAGTGCCGCAGGTGCACCAGCAGAAAATTACTGGCAACAACAGGTTGATTACGATATTGATGTAAAGCTTGATGAGCAAAAGCGTCGTTTAACGGGGAGTCAAACAATTGAATATAAAAATAACTCACCGCATACGCTTAAATATTTATGGCTTCAACTTGACCAAAACATTTTTAAAAATGACTCGATAGCAGAAACCACGCAAACTTTTAAAAGTACCCTACAAAACGAGCCTGATGCTAAGCCTGCTAAATTAAGTTTAGGTGATTTACGTCGTCAGCAGTTTATGAACGACAATGAGCTAGGTTACACCATTAGCAATGTTAAAGATGAAGATGGTAAAGCGCTGCGTGTAACGGTTGTTGATACTCTAATGCGTATAGATTTAAACACGCCACTAAAGCCCGGTAAAGATGTTGAGTTTAGTATGGACTTCGCGTTTAACCTAGTTGAAGAAGATGCGGTAGGTGCACGTGCAGGTTATGAGCACTTTGAAGAAGACGGTAACGATATTTTCTTAGTGGCACAGTGGTTCCCTCGTTTAGCTGCGTATACTGATTACGAAGCATGGACCAACAAGCCATTTTTAGGCAGTGGTGAATTCACCTTAGAATTTGGCGACTACGACGTTGAAATTACGGTTCCTGCAGATCATATTGTATCGGCAACCGGTAAGCTTGATAACCCAAGCTCTGTTTTAACTAGTACTCAGCGCAAGCGTTTAAAAAAAGCTGAAACAGCAAAACGTCCTGTATTTGTAGTTACTGAAGAAGAAGCGCTCGAAAACGAAAAAGCCGGTACAGACAAAACAAAAACGTGGCACTTTAAAGCTGAAAATGTTCGTGATTTTGCATGGGCGTCGTCACGTAAATTTATGTGGGATGCTAAAGGTTACCAACAAGGGGGGAATGAGCAACCATTGGTTATGGCGATGTCGTTTTTCCCTAAAGAAGGTGGCGATTTATGGAAGAAATATTCAACGGAATCTGTGGTGCATACCATGGAAGTGTATTCAAAATATTCATTTGATTACCCATACCCAACTGCACAGTCAGTTAATGGCCCAGTAGGGGGTATGGAATACCCAATGATCACCTTTAATGGTCCACGTACAGATTTACAAGACGATGGCACACGTACTTATTCTCAAGCAGAAAAGCGCTTTTTAATCGGGGTTGTTATCCACGAAGTGGGGCATATTTATTTCCCTATGATTGTAAACTCAGATGAGCGTCAGTGGACCTGGATGGATGAAGGTTTAAATAGCTTTTTAGATGGTGTTGCTGGACGTGAATGGGATCCGACCATTCCTTGGGGTGTTGAGCCACGTGATATTGTGGCGTACATGAAGTCTGAAACTCAAGTGCCTATTATGACGCAATCAGACAGTGTGCTTCGTTTAGGGCCTAATGCTTATACTAAACCAGCTGCTGCATTAAATATTTTACGTGAAGTTATTCTTGGTCGTGAATTATTTGATTTTGCGTTTAAAGAGTATGCTCAGCGCTGGAAATATAAGCGTCCTACTCCGGCTGATTTTTTCCGTACTATGGAAGAAGCGTCAGGTGTTGATTTAGATTGGTTCTGGCGTGGTTGGTTTTACACTACAGACCATGTTGATATCTCGCTTGATAAAGTATATCAATTACGGTTAGACACCAAAAACCCTGATATCGACTTTAAGCGTTTACGTGATATTGAAGCGAATAAGCCAAGTTCATTATTTGTTGAGCGTAATCGCGCTGAAGGTAAAAAAACCTGGGTTGAGAAAAACCCAGATGTAACCGATTTTTATGACGAAAACGATCGCTTTACGGTTACTAATAAAGAACGTAATTCGTACAACAAATTTTTAAAAGGTTTAAAACCGTGGGAGCGTAAAACACTCGATCGCGCACTAGAAGAAGACAAAAACTACTATGTTATGGAGTTTTCAAATTTAGGCGGCCTTGTGATGCCGATTCTTTTAGAGCTAACTTATGAAGATGGCACTAAAGAAGAGCGTTACATTCCCGCAGAAATTTGGCGTCGTAACCACAAAAATGTACAAAAGCTGATTATTACCGACAAAAACAAACCGCTGACATCAGTAACGGTCGATCCAGGCTGGGAAACGGCGGATGTGAATGTAGAAAATAATCACTACCCTCGTCGTATTATTCCTTCACGTATTGAAGTGTACAAACGTGAAAAGAGTAAGGCAAAAGTAAGCCGCGATATCATGCAAGATATTAAAACTGAGCTGAAAAAAGACGAGCCAAAAGACGAAAAAAATAACGATGAGGATCAATAATAATGCGCTTTTTGCTTATTATTGTTTGCTTTTTAATTGCTGCGCCGAGTATGGCGCATCAATTAAAATCATCTGTTACAACGATGTTATTTAATCAGCGCACGCACAATATTGAATTGATGCATCGTTTTTACTTACATGACACAGAGCATGCTGTTGGCAGTTTATTTAAAGGCAAGGTGGATATTATTGATAACAAGCGTGACCAAAAACGCTTTGCTAAATATGTTGAGTCTCATGTTGCTTTGCAAACCTTAGAGGGTGAACCACTTACGCTTAATTATGTAGGTGCACAAGTGGATGGTAAGTTCTTTTGGGTATACCAAGAAGCCACGATCCCCGATGAGATTGAAGGCATTAGAATGAGTAATGGCGCACTGCGCGATTTATGGCCTGCGCAAGTCAATATGGTAAATGTTGAGGGGCGAGGAAAAGTAAAAACATTAAACTTTAGTCAAGACGATACATGGCTTGAAGCACGATTTGAAACTAACTAACCCACTGCGCATCTTTTCTTAGGTGCGCATTTTTATACTGTTAG
The DNA here is from genome assembly GCF_005887255.1 of Pseudoalteromonas sp. S1609. Classification (GTDB taxonomy): domain Bacteria; phylum Pseudomonadota; class Gammaproteobacteria; order Enterobacterales; family Alteromonadaceae; genus Pseudoalteromonas. The sequence goes on from NZ_PNDJ01000020.1 coordinate 103,219, forward strand.
GTTAGCTGATCGCGTTAACTTACCTCATCGTAAAACCAACATAACAGAATCATACAAACCGAACTAATGTGTATCAAATGAGCTATACTGAGAGCGTAATGGATTAAGTTTTTTGTAATTGTCAATTGATATACATTTTTAATGTAAAGCAAATCCGCAAACTAGTTAGCACAAGGAATGAAATGAAAACGCAAATTGAGGCAATCAAAGGTGTTATTTTTGATTTAGACGGAACCTTAGTATCATCAGAATTAAACTTTTCATTAATTAAGGCACAAGTAGGTTGCCCAGCAGATCAAGACCTACTCGAGTATATAGAACAATTACCCTCGCCCTACATGCGTGAAGAAGCAATGAATATAGTGCATCAGCATGAGCTACTTGACGCACAAAACGCGAGTTTTTTACCTGGTGTTGTTGAAGCTGTCAATGCTCTGCAAGCAAAGAATATCCCCATGGCTATTGTAACGCGTAATTTTGATAAAGCGGCTTCATTGAAACTTCAGCATAATCCGTTGCCAATCGAAACGGTACTCACCCGAACCGACGCTCCTGCTAAACCCGATCCAAGTGCCTTACTAACGATTGCAAGCCAATGGGCAATGCCAGTTGATAATGTTATTTACGTTGGTGATTATTTATATGACATACAAGCGGCCCATAATGCAAAAATGCGAGCCTGTTTATATGCCCCCGATTTAACCCCCGCGTATGCTGAGCAAGCCGACTTTGTTATTCATGGGTTTGATGAATTAGTGTCGTTAGTTGAAAGTTACGCTGAAAAGATTGGGGTCTGTTGACCTTTCAAGGTTGAATTTGCAGCAGTCTGTTTGGTATTTAGGCAAGGCAGAGCCTATGTGGTGTGGTTACTCCCCATAAATAGGCGATAACGCAGCAGCAATGCCAAACAGGCGCTGCCCGAAGGGT
>NZ_PNDJ01000198.1:0-710 GCF_005887255.1 Pseudoalteromonas sp. S1609
AACAAGTCACTACTCGCTAAACGTGAACAATTACAAAAGCAGATTGATGACTACCATGTTGCTAATAAAAACGTTGATCAAGCCCAGTACCAAGCCTTTTTAAAAGACATTGGTTATTTAGTTGATGAACCTGAAAACTTTAATATTGAAACCCAAAATGTAGAACCAGAAATAGCGTTGACTGCAGGGCCACAGTTAGTAGTTCCAGTTAGTAATGCCCGCTTTGCTTTAAATGCTGCCAATGCACGCTGGGGTTCACTATACGATGCACTATACGGTACAGACGTACTCAGTGAGGAAGATGGTGCAGAGAAAGGGACTCAATACAACCCAGTGCGCGGCTTTAAAGTAATGGCCTACGCCAGACAATTTTTAGATAAGGCGCTACCCCTTGAAAATGGCTCGCACATCGAAAGTACTAATTATTCAATCGTGGATGGCGCACTTGCAATTACATTACGTGACAGCTCGCACACTACACTTAAAAACCCTGAACAACTCGTTGGCTATCAAGGTGAGGCACAAAACCCAAGTGTTATTTTACTTAAAAACAATGGATTACATGTTGAGCTGCAAATAGACCACCATCACCCTATTGGCCAAGCAGATAAAGCTGGGCTAAAAGATGTGGTACTTGAAGCAGCGCTGACCACCATTATGGACTGTGAAGACTCAGTTGCCGCAGTTGATGCCGAAGATAAAGTGCAAGT
>NZ_PNDJ01000199.1:0-314 GCF_005887255.1 Pseudoalteromonas sp. S1609
TGCAAGAACGATTTACTACGCGGGTAGCGGGAAGAGCCGCGGTTGTGGAGTTTTTAGTCCAGTTGCCCGTTGCCAATATGATTAAATTTAGAATACTTATAATAACTTTAATTTTTATTGATATTTTGCTTCACAAGCATAGGGATATTATGTATTATGAGAGCCACACAAAAAAAGGTGTATGTAGTGGCGGTTGGAGCTCAGATCGTAGAGCCCCGGATTGAGATTCCGGTTGTCGCGGGTTCGAGACCCGTCAATCGCCCCACTATTTTCTAAGTCCTCTCAGTAATATCCAAAGGTAACTTTTTAGTTAT
>NZ_PNDJ01000200.1:0-407 GCF_005887255.1 Pseudoalteromonas sp. S1609
ACTAATTATTGTTTTTCCATTGTCTTTGCTTAAAAAGCAAATTAACACATCGGATCAGTTTAAAGAAGTGTGATACTTAAACAAAAATAATCATAATAAAGTTAAAAGTAGGTAACATGTCTGATGCATCGGTCATAAGCCCTTTCTTTTTCATCAGTCGCCACTTAAAATACCGACAAAAGGAGACCTGATGCAAACACAGCCCGCTAAACCAAACTTAATTTTATTACTGATCTTAGCGTTACTCGTCATTTTTTGTCCTATGGGCATTGATATTTATTTACCTGCCTTTCCTACTATTGCAGAGCAATTTTCAGTGAGCGAAAAACAAGTACAGCAAACGGTGGCTATTTTTATGCTTACTGTTGGTTTGGGGCAATTAATTGCAGGCCCTCTTGCTGATCGTT
>NZ_PNDJ01000201.1:0-324 GCF_005887255.1 Pseudoalteromonas sp. S1609
GCGCAATATAAGGATGGTTCTTGTTCGTCATGGAATAGGTATTAAAAATAAAGCCAAACCGGGGATTTTAAAAAGTTACGTAAATCAGTGGCTGCAAACAATTCCTTGTGTTTTAGCATTTCACACTGCACTCAGGCAGCATGGAGGAAGTGGGGCAACATATGTCTTACTAAAGAAGAGTGATGATAAAAAGCATCAAAACAGAGAAATTCACAGCAAGCGCAGTTAAATCTTGCTGTGCTAATAAGGGTTAGTTAAGCATCAACGCTGCTGCATTAGCTTGATTAAACCACGCAGATATTCCTAAAATAATGATAGATACAA
>NZ_PNDJ01000202.1:0-239 GCF_005887255.1 Pseudoalteromonas sp. S1609
AAATAAACACGCACAAAACGGTTTAACCAGTTTTGAGCAGCGCTACACCATATTAAATCAGCAATACGATACTAATTTCACGTTACTAGCCGCACAAATTAATCAACGGCACGATGCGATTATAGAAATACTTCAAGGCACGGTTCTTGAGAACGCACTGGCGCAACATCTAACATTAAGCACACAAACAACGGCGCAAGGTGGCCCGCTAGATATACTCGATGAAAGTAAAATACCAA
>NZ_PNDJ01000203.1:0-649 GCF_005887255.1 Pseudoalteromonas sp. S1609
GCCCGTATTCAATTTTTATATGAAGGTGACGATTTCACTGGATTATTTAATTACCATGTTCGTGATTTAGATGGCTCTCCAATTGCCTTTCGTGCTAACACTATCAAACCTGGTACTAACGATTTAGTTGATGGTTTTGAAAATGACGTGGTGTATCACGATGCCGCATCTCGTGCGACGCAGCAAGTGGAATCGCAAGGTGCAAGCCTTAAGCTTGAGTGGGACTTAGCTAACCATACAGTAACGTCAATCTCTGGTTGGGAAAGTGCAGAAATTTACTCTCGTGCTGACATCGATGGTGGCTACGGTGGGTTCTCCATCAATGATGTTCCAGTTGCAATGGGCCCTGGTTTTATTCCTTTCTCTTCAGAAAGTGCTGATGGTATTCCAGACCAAGACCAATACACGCAAGAACTTCGCTTATCAAGCAACTTTGCTGGTGACGTAAATTACCAAGTGGGTGTTTTTTACTTCGACGAAGCATTAACAATTGAAAACTTTAGCTATGATACAGCCAATAATGGCGTATTAAACGGTTTTGTTAGTCAGCAGCAAGACACTAAAGCATGGGCTGTATTCGGCTCAGTTGATTACACTATTACTGATGATTTAAAAGTAACCGCGGGTCTTCGTTATTCAGATGATGAGA
>NZ_PNDJ01000204.1:0-330 GCF_005887255.1 Pseudoalteromonas sp. S1609
TGCTGTTTTGCATTAAATCTAAAAACATTATTTCTCACTTTTAAGTTAAAAACTAAACCCTAGTACTAGACAATACGTACTTATAAATTGGATCTTCATTAATACTACACCGTTAGCAAATAGTTTAATTTCATGCGCCAAAAAATAAACATTGTCTGGTTTAAACGCGATTTACGTTTAAGCGATCATCAACCGCTTAAACATGCGTTTAGCAATGGGCTTCCAACATTATTGCTGTACAACTTTGAGCCGCTGTTACTCGAAGATGCTCATTATAACGAGCGACATTGGCGCTTTGTGTATCAGTCGCTATGTGATTTAAACCAACAA
>NZ_PNDJ01000205.1:0-375 GCF_005887255.1 Pseudoalteromonas sp. S1609
AAAAAACTCTGCATAACATCGCGTGCAAGTCGCGGCCCTCCATATTGAAAGTTGTCATCGTCAGCTGTGTAACTGTCTGGTAATTCTGGAGATTGGTAGTGTGTGAGTGTCACTGTTTTAATGTGTTTCCAATCTGGGGTGGCAATTGGCGCTTGCATTGTTTGTTGCCAGCATTCATTCCAATTATTGCGATTTTTTTTACCCCGAATGACAGCCCCCGTTGGTGACTCTAACCAGTTAATCTGATTATGTTGGCACCATGCTTTAATCGCTTTATCGCGCTCAAATGTATTATTTAAGCCGATTTCTTGGTGACTAAAGAGATTAATTATTTCAAACTGGGTGTGTAGCTCTTCAAGCAACGACTGCATATTT
>NZ_PNDJ01000206.1:0-297 GCF_005887255.1 Pseudoalteromonas sp. S1609
CACACCCCACCCCCCCCCACACCCCACACAAAATATTATTATAAATGAATACCACGACCACCTACATAAAAAAAAATAGGCACACACTTACCCAACACGACGCTCTTCCGATCTGAAATACACCAGTGGTACAAGACCACCATCTACTTGCTCTAATTCATGTTTTTTTAATTCAATCATTTTATTCTTCCTTTAAAATTATTTTGTAGCTACGTAATAACCTGCACCGATCCACACAGTAACAAATAGAATAGGTAAGACCCCACCATTAACCACCTGTACTTCACTGTCATTTAA
>NZ_PNDJ01000207.1:0-233 GCF_005887255.1 Pseudoalteromonas sp. S1609
TTTTTGTGCGTATTGCGTTTGGGTCATACCGTTAAAGGGCATACTCACTTGAGGTGATTTAAGCTCTGGGGTCATTTTTACTCCGAGCTGTTTAAATAGTGCAATACTTTGTTTGTGAGTCATGAGTGTACCTGAGGTGGCGTATAAGTCAGTGCGCCAACTTGGTGTACCTTTCATGTAATCGCTAACATTGGTGGCAGTGGTGTTTGCGCCATCCATTTTACCCTCAAGGG
>NZ_PNDJ01000208.1:0-482 GCF_005887255.1 Pseudoalteromonas sp. S1609
AAAAGCGCAAGCAGAAGCAAAAGCGATTCAAAAAGTAATTAACGATTCTGGTGAAAGTTTTGAACTAAAACCATGGGATTGGTCTTTCTATGCAGAAAAAGTGCGTGCTGAAAAATACGACCTAGATCCAGCCTTAGTTAAGCCTTACTTTGAAATGCAATCGGTTATTCATAACGGTTTATTCTTTGCAATGGAAAAACTTTACGGCATTACATTCAAAGAGCGTAAAGACCTACCGCTTTATCACGAAGACGTCATGGCGTTTGAAGTATTTAATGCTGATGGCAGCGCAATAGGCTTATTTTACATGGACCCATATGCACGTGAAGGTAAGCGTGGCGGTGCATGGATGAGTGCATACGTAAGCCAAAGCGGCTTAAAAGGCACAAAACCGGTTATTTATAACGCACAAAATATTCCAAAGCCAGCAGAAGGCGAGCCAACGCTAATGACGTTTGACGAAGTGTCGACTATGTACAATC
>NZ_PNDJ01000209.1:0-242 GCF_005887255.1 Pseudoalteromonas sp. S1609
GTCTGAGTAAGAAGCCCGCGATACGAGTGCGTATGATCATATTACTAAATTCATCAAAAAAAAGCGCTTCTTTCGAATCACATGGGTGAATAAGTAGTTCAAACCCCTGCTTTTTGCACGCATCAAAAATACCATTTTGCATGTCGATACTGTAGTACGCATTAGCAGTGGCGAAACGGAACGCTATGCTGTAAGCTTTTGTTCCTGCAAGACTTCTTGCTGCTAACTTTGGCTGGAAGTTC
>NZ_PNDJ01000210.1:0-412 GCF_005887255.1 Pseudoalteromonas sp. S1609
ACCCTACAATCCCTCCATACACACTTCCTAATCACAACAAAAATCTCAGACTTAAACCCAACACCCCACAACCCCACCCCCCCCCCCCCCGCGCCACCGCCTCTAGTTTTTTAACCCAGACGACTGAATACGTCATTTCTTAAGGTGACTGGAGTGCAAACTTGTAATATTCCGATCGTTAGCTCAGTTGGGAGAGCATCGCCCTTATAAGGCTAGGGTCACTGCTTCAAGTCCAGTACGACCCACAATTCTTTGATTGGTGAATATTACAAGATGTATAATTGGGTGATTAGCTCAGTTAGAAAAATGAGAGCACCACCGATATTTACAAGTACCGGCGAAGTTCACTGGTTAAAGACCAGTACTATATATTTTAATAGTAGCTTTTTAATTTATATCTGGGTGATTTGGT
>NZ_PNDJ01000211.1:0-308 GCF_005887255.1 Pseudoalteromonas sp. S1609
CAAACGCAATACGCACAAAAAATGCTAGATGAATACACGCAAATGGAGGTACCCGCTTCGCGTGTTTTTCCGCAATCATTTAATTTAGCTGACGTACAATATTGGATTAATACTAACCCTGAATTTGCAGCGCAAAGCGTTTATTTAGATGGCCGAGACAGCGATGCAGGGTTTGATCCTAACAACCCCGACACATGGCAACCTAGTATGGCTTCGCTTTTTAATGACGGTGTTAAAATTATTGCTCCACCCATTTGGATGCTATTAACCATAGATAATGAAAGTAATATCGTGCCATCACAGTACGC
>NZ_PNDJ01000212.1:0-243 GCF_005887255.1 Pseudoalteromonas sp. S1609
AATTTTAGATAAAAATTAACCAAAAAGCTCAGCTAGTTGCTAGCTTACTGCTTCCACCGCTTGTCAACCGAATAGTTTAAGGTACTCCGTGTTACCCGATTTCGCTTCTGCTAGGTAGTAGTCAAACAATGGCATTGTTTGATCATGGTAAATGCCTAAGCGCTTACGAACTGGCTCGTCGGTATCATCTGCACGATTAATAAGTTCGTCAACTTTTTCTGTGGGTTTACTGTCATCGGTTGG
>NZ_PNDJ01000213.1:0-239 GCF_005887255.1 Pseudoalteromonas sp. S1609
ATGGTTGACGACGAACTTTGGCCTTGTTAATTTTAAAAGCACCTGGTAATACTGAACCAACAGTGGCAACAGCAACTAGAAGACCTAGGAGGCAAACTGGTGCACCCCAAACAATATCACGCAGTTCATCACCACCAACATTAATTTTTGTTACACGTAGTGTATCTGCATCAGGGTGCTGGCCCCCTTCAACCCCCTCTCCTACACCAACACCATTATATTTGGCGGCTGCCGGCTCT
>NZ_PNDJ01000214.1:0-227 GCF_005887255.1 Pseudoalteromonas sp. S1609
AATTAAAACGGCTAGTTTCAGAAAAATAGCTAAAGCCCGCCTATTAAACGCCCGTTCTAATTGTATGAGTTATCATATAATAACCAGATACGAGAGATGGATTAGTTTCAATAAGTAAAATAAAAAAACATCTTTATATTGTTTTCATAAATCGTCTTTTGCTTTTTTACGCAATGTCCGACTCCGGGGATTAGCGGTGTTAAGTGATTCTGGTTTATCTTCATGCC
>NZ_PNDJ01000215.1:0-364 GCF_005887255.1 Pseudoalteromonas sp. S1609
TTTTTTTTAATAATAAAGCTCTTTAAAGGAGCTAATCTGATTCGGAGTAATTGCGGGCATTGAAATCCCTTATTATAATTGTGTCCACATAATGCCCAAACTTAAAAGATTACACAAGACTTTAGAAGACACTATAAGTAACTAAGGTTATAAGTACTTGTTTTTATTAGTTACCCGCAACAATCGAGCCATATCGGTCGGGGGTTCAAATCCCCCCAGCTCAACCAAAAACGGTTTTTAAATTCGATTGTTTAAAACCCCAAAAAAACCCGCAACTTAACCAATCCAGTCGCGGGTTTTTTTATGGCTGAAAATATTGAATTTAATGTGCTTTGCTATTTCTTGCGATCCCCGAGCGCCGGAC
>NZ_PNDJ01000216.1:0-230 GCF_005887255.1 Pseudoalteromonas sp. S1609
ATGGTTCCTTTTTATCGACATTGATATATCAGTTGTTAGCACTAAGTGGTGTTGTGGCGGTTATAGGGCATAGTAACACCACGCAGCAATTAGCTTCGTTATTGAGTAACGAAACTCTTGAGAATATGGATGAGGTGCAGTACATGGAACTATAAAAAACTTAGAAGGATTGAGCATGGAAGCTATAAAGCAAACTTGCGAATAATGGATTTTTACTCCATTTATAAAAA
>NZ_PNDJ01000217.1:0-336 GCF_005887255.1 Pseudoalteromonas sp. S1609
TTGCTGCTCATGGAGCGTATTTAGAGCCCGTTGGCAGCGATGGTACTTTATTTCCCGGTCAGCGTGATGTAATGCCTGAACCTTATTACCGTGCTTTTAGGCAGCTATTACTATCTCTTCAAGCACGAGGTGTTGTTAACCGCGAGAATAAAGCACTCTAAGTTCATCCATGCAAATTATCATTAGTAACCCAAAAAGCCTGTGAGCTTAAGTTATTACAACGTATACCTCATAAAGATTCGACCGATGATAATAGCTTTGCAGCAGTGCATTATATAGCTGGTAAAGAGTCTAACGGCACATCAATTTATCGCTATATTCCTGAAAACCTAATTA
>NZ_PNDJ01000022.1:0-56647 GCF_005887255.1 Pseudoalteromonas sp. S1609
CAGAACTCTTCGGGCAGCGCCTGTTTGGCATTGATGCTGCGTTATCGCCTATTTATGGGGAATAACCACACCACATAAGCTCTGCCTTGCCTAAATACCAAACAGACTGCTGCAAATTTAACCTTGAAAGGTCAACAGACCCTAGACGTAAGCTTTATTACCTAAAGGAGGAAGAAAATGCATTACTTGTGATTAACCTGAACTCTGGTTAAGAGATTTACTAACATGTTGAATCAAAATATATTTTCACTTACTTTTCTCTAGCTAGAAATTTTTAGTGAAAACAAGGCGAAATTACGCGTCAATAGCTAGCCTATTGCAAGTAAATTCAACGCAGTTAGCGCTGAAAATAGCTGCTTGAGATGAATTTATTATCCGCAGTTCAGGTTAATTAAGTAATGCATTAATAACACGCTGAGTTATTGCCAATACTTAGCAAATAATTGCGGGTAATTTTGTTTTAAAAACTTAGGTTTGTCTTTAAAGCGCTTACCTTTAGGTTGGTCAAGCCCTGATGGGATAAAGGGTAACTCATCGTCGTTACGCTCTTCATATAACAAACCTGCAATTAGGTCATACTCATCTAAATACGGATAAGGTTGCTCGTTTAAAAAATAAAGCGGCGTGCACTGAGCCAGGCTATCTGGGTTTTCTAGTGCAGCTTTAAATACGGCTTCACCACGAGAAATTAACCAACAACGAAATTCTGAAAAACCATATTCATCATTACAGCCCGCCATAACAAACGCGGCACCAAATAAGTCCCAGGTATAACTTTGACGCATACAAATACTAAACTGCTTATCAAATTCAATTAATTGCTCATCTGATAAGTCACTCAGTGCCGACTTAAGCGATTGGCACACTGAATCAGGCTCTGCGGTTTTATCTTCCACTGTAACCAGTCGCCAAAAATCAGTTAAGGTTAACTCACTCATGCAATGATCTCTTTTACCCGACCCACTTGGCCGTCTTCTAATTGTACTTTTATTCCGTGCGGGTGATTAGCTGACTTGGTCAATAAACGCGACACAATACCGTTGGTTAAAGTACCACTGCGTTGATCTTGTTTAAGCACAATATTAACCTCTGTGCCTGGCGTTATTTGCGAGCGTGTTGGAACGGCCATATTTAATCTCTATTACAATTTTTTGCGATTATAGCCTGCTTAATAGAATCTCTCCATATTAAAGCTTTTACTAAGACCATAAATGCCAAATACAGCTTAAAATGAGGGATAATTAAACAAAAACACAATACCTATTTTTACTGCTTAAGAAATGAAATAGCATTGTTTTTTATATGAATATTTAAACTAGCTAATGCATTACAAATAAGCTGCACAATGTAATCTAGCTGATTTTTTTGTTTTGCATGCTCTAGTGCAATAGCATCAATAAAATAACAGCTTACGGTAAACTTTGAAGCTAAATTATTTAAATCTGCTGAATGGGTAAGATAACTAAAGCCCTCAACATTATCTTTTATTTGCTCGCAAGCCAGTGTTAATTGCTGACGAATACGCTTGTCTAGCTGCTTTTGGGTTTTAGTCATGGTTTATTAATGCTCGGCGGTTTGTTGCTTTTTAAATTCTTTGTAGCTGTCTTGTTGTTGTTTAACACATTCATGGTATTCCTTGTCAGCCATATGGCTGCATTCATCTAATCGGGCTGATTGAATTTCATGATAGCGGCTATCGCTGCTACACCCTGTTAACACAGCGATTATCGATAACGAAAGTAGATACTTTAAGTTATTATTTAGCATTCAAAATTCCTTATTATTTTAACCGGAAAACTACTGATTTTCGTTATTTTTGCTGTATATTGCACTGGTTTTGTATTTATAACCGTTAAGGGCACGTTATGATGTTGTCGCAGTTACAAGAGCTGTTCCAGCGTATCGATAAAAGTAAATTATTTCAATCATTTGTTATTGCAGTTATTGTGGTTTCTGCACTGACCGTGGGCGCACATACCTATTCGTTGCACCCTACCGCTGAGCTATTTCTACATTGGATGGATATAGGCATTACGGTGTTTTTCTTAATCGAACTGATTATTCGTTATATTGCCAGTAAAGGTATCAAAGACTTTTTCTCCAAAGGCTGGAACATATTTGACTTCATTATAGTGATCGGTAGTTTATATCCTGCGGCAGGTTCGACTATTTTTATTGCTCGACTGCTGCGCATTTTCCGCGTACTACGTTTAGTGTCTATGATCCCGGAGCTGCGCTTATTGGTGAACTCACTAATAAAAGCTATTCCACAAATGGGCTACATTGCACTGCTGATGTTTGTAATTTTTTATATTTATGCTGCTACAGGTAGTATGTTGTTTGCTGAGATAAACCCAGTACTGTGGGGCGATGTCTCTATTTCTATGCTTACCTTGTTTAGAATCGCCACCTTCGAAGATTGGACCGACGTGATGTACGAAACCATGGCGGTGTACAAATTAAGTTGGATTTTTTACTTAACCTTTATCTTTTTAACGGCATTTGTATTCTTAAATATGATGGTGGGGGCTATTTTAGAAGTAATGAGTGAGGAGCATCGCAATGCAAGAGAAGAGCAAGCCGAAACTGACTCACTACCCGCAACTCAAGGCCAAGTAAACGAATTGAAGGCGCAACTGACAGAGTTAAAACAATTACTTAAAAATAAGTAGCAGATTGAATAGGGCAAGTATGTACTTGCCCTATTATTTATACTTTAAACTTGCCAACTAAGTCCGTTAACATTAAAGAAAGACGGCTCATTTCATTACCGTTCTCGCTGGTGCTAACAGCAATATCGCTAACCTCATCAGCCGAATTTTTAATTTCCGTTACGTTTCGGTTTATGTCTTCAGCTACGTGTTGCTGCTCTTCTGCAGCAGTGGCTATCTGGGTGTTTAAATCACTAATATTAACAATAGACGCCGTGATCTCGCTAAACTGTTGTTGCGCCGAGTGCGCAAGTTCTACAGTTTTATTCGTGGTTTCTATGCTGCGTTCCATGTCTTTAGACACTTTGGACGACATAGTGCGTAATTTATCAAGCTGCGATGCTACTTCTTCGGTCGACTCGGCAGTACGTTGCGATAACGCACGAACTTCATCTGCAACCACGGCAAAACCACGCCCATGCTCACCAGCTCGCGCAGCTTCTATGGCTGCGTTTAAAGCCAATAAGTTAGTTTGCTCTGAAATGCCGCGAATAACGCTTAAAATCGACATAATGTTTTCGCTTTCACTATCGAGCTTAGTAATGTCTGCTGAAGCATTATTTATTACATCGCACAGCTGAACCACACTTTCTACGGTTTGTGTAATAACCGATTGCCCCAAGTCCGATGCTTGCTGAGTTTGAACAGCTAAATCCGCCGCATTAGCACAACTGCTAGACACTTCATTAGCAGTAGCAGCCATTTCATTAATAGCCGTTGCCGCCATTTCTAAAGCTTGTTGTTGTTGGCTGGTAGAGCTTGTTAATTGCGCAGCTTGAGATGAGGTTTGCGATGAGGTTTTGCTAACATTTTGTGCGCATTCATTAATTTGCGTCACCAGATCACTGATCAGATTTAAAAATAAGTTAAAGCTAGTGGCTAGTTTAGCAGTTTCATCCTTAGTTTTAATTGCTAAGCGCTGGGTTAAATCACCGCCACCCTGCGATATTTCAGTTAAACCATCACTTACCTCAACAATTGGAGCGGAAATAAGCTTAGAAATATAACTCGCTATCGCAATAAACACACCAATTAACACAGCACTAATAATTAAAATGGTATAAGCCATTGCATTGGCCGCACTCATTACCTCGGACTTTTCTACCACCCCAATAAACTTCCACCCTAAAATGGGAGACGTGTAAATATTGGCCATATACTGTTTTCCATCAATATCGACATCAAACAGGCCTTTGTTGTTTTTAGCTAAATCGGCGTATTTTCCGCCCTCAATATCAGCTAGATTTTTAAATCGGTAATCTGGGTGTTTCACATCCACCAGCACACTGCCGCTGTCTTCAATCAACATTAAGTAGCCTGTTTCGCCTAATTTAATATCGGCAATAATGTCAGTGAGTCCTCCTAATGAAACATCCATCCCTTGTGCACCAATTAACTCGCCGTTATCAATAATGGCTTTGACCGTAGATACAATCACTAAATCATCAGCGGCCCAGTAATAAGCATTAGTACGGGTTGTTTTACCGTTGGCTTGTTTAGCCGTTTTATACCACGGGCGCTGGCGAGGATCATAATTAGCGTTTACGTTTCCCATAGGCCATTGAATATAACCACCTTGTTCATTCCCCATGTAAATATAAGCAAGCCCAGGGTGGGTCTCACCAAAATGATTAAATAAACTATAAGCAGCTTGCTCCGTCGGACTTTGGTTAGGGTGATCAAGCATTACCGTAGTGCCAACATTCATATGGGTTTTTATGTTTTCACGGGCATTTTTAATGGTTTCATGGGAGGCTAAGTAATCTACATTTTTAGCAATTTCAGCAAAAAACATAGTAATTGCATTATCAACTTGGCGGGCTTCACGTTCACTTAACTGAGAAAAATTATCAAGTGCTTGCTCTCTAGTTTGTGAAATAACTAAAGCAGCTATAATTAATAACGGCAAGGCAATTGCAGATGCAAAAGAGAGCTTTAATTTTTTTGATATATTCATGCAATTAACCTCTAAAAACACTCTTAAGAATATAGTGTGGCTAAAGGGGTTGAGCAAGAAATAATATGAGAATATTTCGAAGAGGCAATAAAAAAGGTTAGCAATTAGCTAACCCTTTTACTTGGCGAACTAGAAAGTTATTCACCGTCTACAATAATTCGTAGCATCCGGCGAAGTGGCTCCGCTGCACCCCATAACAGCTGATCGCCTACGGTAAAGGCGCTGATGTATTTTGGTCCCATAGCGAGTTTACGAATACGGCCAACAGGAATACTTAGCGTACCGGTTACTTTAACTGGGGTTAAGTCGGTACTGGTAACGTCGCGCTGATTAGGAATTACTTTAACCCACTCATTGTGCGATGCTAAGATTTCTTCTATTTTCTCAACGCTAATGTCTTCACGTAATTTAATTGTCATCGCTTGGCTATGACAACGCATAGCACCAATGCGTACACATAAACCATCAATAGGTACTGGCTGCTTAGAAGAGCCTAAAATTTTGTTCGCTTCAACCTGTGCTTTCCACTCTTCTTTAGACTGGCCACTTGGCATAGGCACATCAATCCATGGGATTAAGCTACCCGCCAGTGGTACACCAAACTGGTCTTGTGGCAAATCACTCGATGCCATTTTTTCGCTGACTATTTTATCAATTTCTAAAATAGCTGAACTTGGATTATCTAATTGCTTTGCAACACTTGTATGAATAGCACCCATTTGGGCAATAAGCTCTTTCATATTGCGCGCACCGGCGCCCGAAGCTGCTTGGTAAGTCATTGGGCTTACCCATTCAATTAGGTCGTGCTCAAATAAACCGCCCAGTGCTAGTAGCATAAGTGAAACCGTGCAGTTACCACCTACAAAAGTTTTAACGCCTTGCTCAAGCCCTTGCTCAATGACATCTTTGTTAACAGGGTCAAGTACGATAATACTGTCGTCGCTCATACGCAGCGCAGAGGCCGCATCTATCCAATAGCCATCCCAACCCGATTCACGTAATTTTGGGTACACCGCATTGGTATAATCGCCTCCCTGACAGGTAACAATAATGTCCATTTTTGCAAGTTCAGAAATATCACTAGCATCTAAAAGCGGTTTAGCAGGACCAGCTAACTCAGGACCAAGTTGACCTGCCTGTGAGGTGGTGAAAAAGGTGGTGTCGATATGTGCAAAATCATGTTGTTGTTCCATTCGCTCTAGTAATACTGAGCCTACCATGCCGCGCCATCCGACTAATCCTACTTTTTTCATTGTTTGTTCCACTGTTTGATTCATAAAAGGAGCCTATACATTAAAAATTAAAAATTCATTGCGTGAGATTTAATTTTTACAGCCCTAAACTAACACCACCAGCACGCTAAAACTAGTGAATAAAGTCGAACTCAAATTTTTTTCATAATGTAAAAAATGCAAAAGCATACAACGATTATTTTAAACTTTAATAAAAGCTTAACCTTGTTGAAACCTGTATTTACCAAGCTTAGAAGGCACATTGAAAAAAGAGGTTTTGTGTAATTCTACATTCAACTAAAGGAAAAGATAATGAAGACACTTACTTTCGCTCTACTCGCTTTAAGCTCAGCATCACTTAATGTATTTGCAGATACAACGCTTTCAGCAAACACAATGGCATTTAAAGAAAATGAAAAAGTATATTTTGAACGCGCAGAAATAAATGTGGAAGAGCGACAAGGCGTACTAGTCAATACTGCAACAACTTATTACAGCCCAAAGGTATGGATAAATGGACGCTTAGAGCAGTTTTTTGTAGGCTCTACAAATGGAAATCAATTTTGTGAAGAACGTGGTCATAACCAAGAAATTTCAGGAAGTACAATCACTTGTGGGGAAGATGAAAGCGCTTATGGTAACTTTGATTGGTATAACCAATTATGGACAATGAAAAGCACCGGTAGTAAAAACCAATGCTACCAACTTTATGCAACTATAAAGTGTCAGTAAAATATTCAATTGTAGCCCTATGCTAATTATAGGGCTACAAACAATTTAGACCATTAGATGCGATGAACTGATCCTATATAGTCAGTAACGCTATCATTACAACTGCGCGCATCATCACCATTAAACTCCTCGAGTATATAAATTTTTACAGGCGTTTCTAAACCTTTTGCTTCAGCAAGCTTTTCTAAGATCTGGCCAAATTGATTATCTTGATAAGCTAAGGTTAACTTGTCATTAGCCAAGTGAGTAATACTATTAGTTGTTTTTACAATTACCTGAGAATGATTTAGTAGGATATCATCGACAATAACAGAACATGATCTTGCAGCTAGAGCATCATTCGCAAAACCAAAAGAACCAAATATAACAACTGAGCTAATAACCTTTCTTATTAAATTCATGGATATTGTTCCTTTTAAAATAAAATTATAAAACTTAATTACAGCCTGTTAAATGTAAACAACAATCATGCTTTATTTGTTAAAGAATCATTAAAGTTAAATGATTTAGAGGGAGTATGTGTATGAAGTGAATGATGCTTAAGATAAAAGAGAATTAAAAAAACTATTTATATAAAAAATATTAAACTACAACTACGTTTAAAACTGAGATACTAAAAAGCCCTACATATAGCAGGGCTAAGGGTTGTAACGGCTTATTTTAGTCGTTCGAGGGCTTTAAAACTCGTAGCTAAAGCTAACGCTTATCTCTCTAGGCGTTTCTTGAGAACGAATTAGCACATCATTTTGTTCTACTTCAAAGTTTTGTCCCAACATATTTTTCACTTTAAGTGTTAATGTGGTATTAAACGTTGGGTAGTAACTATAAACCATGTCTAACGAGTTTAAAGGTTGTTCGTAAGCGTCATCAAAGTTGTTAACACCCGCAGCTAAAATACGGTCACCAAATACGTTATAAATAACTGAAGCTTGATGCATGCCATCATGCGAATCGTAATTCAATTGTAGGTTGGCAACATACTTTGAGTGGCCAGTCATACGTCGCTTTAGATTTGTAAGGTCGGCGCGCTGTTCTTGTGCAATTTCAACTTCTGAATCACTAACCGTTAAATTACCAGAAGTAAAAAAAGCACCTCCTAATAAATCACTATGCAACTCAGTTAACCATTCAGCTTCTATACCGTAAACATAAGCTGTATCTGCATTGTCAAACTGCAGAGTAAAACGGCCGTCACTTTCGGTTAATAATGCTTCGATTGGGTTATCTATATCTTTATAGAATGCGCCAACTGAGTAGTTATCACCATTGTCCATATAAAATTCGATACGTGCATCAAAGTTATCTAGGTAACTAGATTCTAAGAATGGATTACCAAGCGTTCGATAACCGGTCAACGGATCTTGGAATTGAACAGGGCTTAACTCACGCAAGTCAGGACGAACAACCGTGCTGCCATAACCAAAACGAACCTGGTACGACTGCTGACTATATGTCATAGATAATGAAGTAAAATACTCATCTTCCATCACACTTGCTTGTTTTATCGCATCTGCACTTAATTTATCTGCCAATAAAGCAGGATCGAATGCTGAGCGAGAAAAAGCAAGGGCAACTTGGCGGAAGTCCTCGTAACGCACACCACCACTTAAACGCCAATCTTGAGCAAAAGTGATATCAAAAGAGCTGTAATAAGCATCAATCATTTGCGCTGCTAGGTAATCATCGGCTGTAGGTTCTTGAAACAATAACTCTACATCCGTTGAATCGATAACAGCATCATTAGCAAAGAAACTACCAATTGACAGCGCTTCTTCTTCACTTTGTGCTAAATCTAAAGACTGTGTTTGGCTAAAACGATAGTTAAAAAAGTCTGTGCGGTAATCACGCGTTTTTTCAACAAAATAGCCGCCGCCCGCGATTTCAACTTCAGCGTTCTCAAAGTAAAAAACTTTGTTAACATTAACGCCCCAGTTTTCTACATCGTCTTCTAGCTCAACAAATCGATACAAATAAGGATTACCACCTAAGCTGCCATTATAAAAAGTACGTTGATATTCGCCATCGGCGTACTCATCACGCACCGTTACTTCAAGCTCGCCAGGTATACTCGTCGTCGCTGTTGAATCAGTGTATTGCCAATCTACACCCACACCTTCAAGAAAACTCCACTCTAAATTGTGCATTCCACGAAGTTGAAGTATTTCAAGTTCCCGTTCCTCAAAAGAGGTTAAGTGGCTTCGCTGTAATTGCCCAGCATCAATGCTTAATGACTTTGAAGGCTCTTGGTAAAGCGCAACAGAAGCTTCATCTTCAGTATCTCGTAGCATCATATAGGTGGCTGTTAAATCATGGCCGCCAATTTTATAACCTAAATTTAGAGAGCTATTTAATTTTATATTATGCTTTGTTGATACTTCTTTCTCTGTGGCAGAGTAACAAGTAAAGTCATCTTTTGAACATTCAGATTCAGATGCGTCAACAGAAGAAAGTACTGCGCTAAACTTCTCTGCATTAGACCATTCATTTTCATAAGCAACTGATGCTAAGAAGCCAAAAGAGCCATCTAAACCAAATAAGTTATCAAATCGGTCGCCATAAACAGCTTTAATGCCTGCATCAGGGTTTAAGCTTTCTTTTTCTAAGCCAAAATCTCTTGGTAGTGCTTTTGATAAACTTTTATTTAAGTCTATTGCAGCTGCTTGACCAATATCAGCCCCCTGACGTCTTGACTCAACATCTCTTATATTTCTGTATGAGATATCAGACAAGCCATTAATATAGGTATTTAGCGCCGTTTTAACGGCTCCTGGTAAGGCACGTGTACCATCGTCTTTACCTAACCAGTCATCGCTGCCGCCATTGTATGTATAGCCTTCATCGTTTGTATCTTTATAGCTAGCACCAATCTCAACTTTAAATAAAGTATCGCTTGGAATGCTTTTCGTTCTGATATTAACGTCACCACCACCAAAAGCCGCAGGCATATTAGGTGAATAGGCTTTTTGAACAGCTAAAGATTCAATAATACTTGATGGGAAAATATCAAGTGGAATTACATTTCTGGTCAGATCTGGGCTTGGAACAACCGCGCCATTTAAACGCACGCTTGAGTAACGCTCACCTAAACCGCGTACATAAATAAACTTATCGTTAACTAACGATAAGCCTGTAACACGGCGAAGTGCAGAAGCGGCATCGCTATCACCCGTTCTAGATATTTGCTCTGAACCCATTATATCAGCAACAAATGCCTGATTTTTACGTTCATCAATTACGGCACTAGCACTGCCTTTGAGGCGTGTACCTGTTGCAACAACTTCTTCTATCGCTTCTTCATTGATTATTTCTTGTGCCTGTTCAGCGAAAGAATTAAATGAAGAAAAAAGGGAGAGCAGAGATAACGTTATTAGATTAGTTTTAAACTGCTTTTGATGTTTCATATTTATATCCTCTAAACCTAAAATTCCCTTAAAAAAGGCGCCAGAGCGCCTTATAATTAGAGCCGGTCTAGATTAATTACTAGCGCGTTGTAAAGATGCAGCTACAAAATCAGCCCATTCACTTGATTCACCTTCTTTAAGTGCACCAATGTAGCCTGCGTTAGTGAAGAAAGAGTCAACTTCACTCATGTCTTTCGCTGTTGTAGCTACCGCAGTACCTTGTGAGTCTGTAATAGTTGCTGCAGTTGAAACACCATCCGCACCAAGCACATTTGCAAAATCAGCAAAACCAATCAGCTGGTTATTTTCGCCACCAGTAAACCAGGTATTGATATCAAAGCCTGCTAACGCACCTGTTAAAGAAGTGTTTACGTCTTCAAAATTCTTACCACACGCAAATATTGAACTCATAAATGCGATATCACCGTTGTTTGCATTGGCATGCACACCGGCATCCCCTGATTTATCTTTTTCATTATATAAATCAAAACAGCCAGCACCATCTACAGATGATGAGTTTACAAACAACATATTAGCTAATTGCGCTTTACCCCATTCTTTCATTTCCATACCGGCACCAGTACGACGCCCTTCAGCACCTTGATCACCAGTAGTAACAACGGTTGCATTAGCAATAGTTGGGTTAGAAACAGTCGTTACTAAATCTTGTGCGTCTGCAGATAATGGATCTACTTTTGCGCCATCTGTTTCAAATCCATGATTTCCATATTCATTTGAACGTACAAGAATGTACTGTCCATAGCCTTTCCAACCCTCATCCCAGTCAATACCATCATCACCAGTATCAGTAACAACAATATGTTTAAGATTAACGCTACCACCAAAGAGCTCTATACCATCATCAAAACCATTATGTACATGAACATAATCAATTGTTGTGCCTGAGCCAACAGCATTTAGTGTTAAACCATTTAGCTCATCACCTTCAACGCCAAATCCTGCATACTTAATAACAATATGCTTTAATATACCGCTACTATCTTGCGGGTCATTACCACCGTAATAAGATACAATACCTTCAGCTGAGTGATTACACATGTCTTGTGCCGCAGCTGTCGCTGTACAACGAATAGAATGACCACGTCCATTTACCTGAACGCCACCCCAATCCCCAATTTGAGCGGTTGTTGAATCATCACCATCAACTTCTTTAATGCTTGTGAAAATAATTGGCTTATCTACTTCACCAATTGCTTCAATATTTGCACCACGTGCAATACGAATAAAACTCTCTGGCTTGGTAAACGCAATGGTAGCGCCTGCTTCAATAGACAATGTTGGGCCATTAACATCAATAATAGCGCCTGTAGATGTGTCTACATCGTCACCTATAAATAAAGCACCTTCAAATACATGGGCACCGCCATCGTCTAGCGCAGGGATAACAAAAGAGCTAGTAATTTCTTTTGCATTACTTGCAAATGCTTGGCTGTATAAGCAGTTTACGCCTTCTGCTTCACCTGTAAATGTAGCTCCATCTAATGTGTATGTGGCGCAACTTACAGTATCGCCACCATTATCACCACCTGGGTTAGTCACTGAATTGTCTACACTGTTATCAACTGTCGTAGGTGTAACGTTAATATCTCCACCGCCACAACCAGCAAGTGTTATTGCTGTAGCCACTAAGCTGATTTTGAATAAGCCAGATAATTTCATTGTTCACTCCGTAAAAGTATTTAATTATTGTGTTAGCGCATTAAGTAATAACTTAAGTCACTTTAAGGCACGATACTCATGCACTAAGGTCACTTGAGTTATCGAATACGAAGTACAATACGGGAGTGTTATGACAATGAAGTTACACTTTAATAAACATAAAATGACAATGTTAATTAAATAAAAATCAACAACTTGCTTGAAAAGTGCATGCAAAAAAACCACACAAACTAAATGTTAGTGTGGTTTGAGTAGTGCAATTATGAAATGGTTTTTAGTGCGTCAATTAAGAACTAATAATCGCACTATAAAAATTAAAGTAGTGCTGTTTTTAATGTTTGCGCATGCACTTTTTCGCGTTTTACATATTTGATCCATTGCTGGGCTAAACGTTGTGACTTTTTGTGCTTTTCGGCTTGTTCAAACGCCAGGATAGACGCATCAAAATTTTGTAAATTGTATTGCGCCATTCCTAAAGCAACAAACGCATTTGATTCAAAATCAAGGCCGCCTTTATCCAGCGCCATTCGCGCTGCATCAGCAGCTTCGTCATACTGCTCTGTGTTTACATACACTTCAGCTAAGCGCTGGTCGTATTTACCATGCTCCGAACGCTCTGCAGCTTTGGTAAAGTAACTAATCGACTTAGCATCTTCTTTAGCTTGTACCATGGCCTCGGCTACAAAGGCATAATTTTTAGCCGTAGGTTCAGCAATGCCCTGCTCTATTGCTTTACTCATTACACTGGCGGCTTTGTAGGCAAGCTGATTATATAAATATACCTGCGCAAGCTGTCTTAGGTCAGATTTAGAGGTTAAAAATCCTTGCTGGTAAGCTGCTTCTAAAATACTAAGCTGCTGTTTTTCTTGCCCAGTTTCACCATACATACCGGCTAATTGCACCCAGTACTCAGGTTTATTGTAAAGCTTTACCATACGCTCAAGTACGCTCACTACTTTATCGGTTTGGTTAAGTGAGTAATACATAGCACGTTGCAGTACCAGCCAGTTTTCTTTTGGTACTTTGCCATCGCTATCACTTAAGTTAATGGCTTGAGTAATGTAACTTAGGCCTTGCTCATAGTCTTTTAATTGATAGTAGGTTTGCGCTCTTAATAAATAATACGCATCAGTTTTAGGCTTTGTATTAATGGCATCCCATTTGTCTAAAAATGCAATCACCTTTTTGTAGTCGCTGTTAGCCATTGCAAGCTGCGCTAAACTGAATGTCGTGCTCAAACGCAATGTTTCTGGAATGCCATCTTCTGCAATCACTTTTTCAAATGAGGCAATCGCTTTTACAAGGTCGTTTTCATTGTAATAAATAAACCCATAAAAGTTATGCATCATCGCAATTTCATACGAATTCATACTTGATGAGCGCGCTTGTATGCTGTCAAGCGCGTCTAAACCCGCTTTACTGTCGCCATCATCCGCAAGTTTTTGGGCGCGTGCTAATTGGCTGTATACCTTTTCACGAAGTGCGGGCACTCGTGTTGTTTTTTGTTGTTCAGCGGCCTGTACTGTCGCCAAATTTACACCCGGAAGTACATTCAATGCACTTGGTGTAACAACGCTGGCACTGATTGCAACAGTGCACAACATGCTAAGCTTTAATAGCTTGGTTGTTAGTTTTAATTTCATAATTGCCTCACGTTCACTCTTTACTTACTTAACAGAATTAACCATTAATTTGGAAAGAAATTTTATTTTGCACACCGGCTACTTCAACGGCTTCGCCATTAACAACGCGCGGTTTATATTTAAACTTAAGGGCCGCATCCATCGCTGCTCTGTCAAACAGTGACTCTGGCTCGGCTTTAATAACTTGTGGCTCTTTCACTGTGCCTTGCTTGGTCACTGTAAACTCAACAATGACATACCCTTCAATACCACGCGATAACGCACGCCTTGGGTATACCGGTGCCACTTTTACTATGGGTAAATACTCACCATCACTGGTTTCTAACGCTAATCCACCCGCTAGATTTACATCAGCATCGACATTGGCAGCAAAATCAAAGTTGTTGCTAGCAGCGTTGTTATCGCTACTTTGCATTTGTGGCGATTCCATTGGCGGAGGTGGTTCTTTAGGTGTTGGTGGCTTTTGTGGTTTGCGCTCCTTTTTTTGCACCGTTTCTTCTTTTTTCAAACGGACAAAATCCAACACATTCCCTTTTGCAGGCTCCGTCATGGCGCCTTCTCCGCCGGTGATCAATGCCTGCATACCTAAAAACAGCATAAAGGTCACCACACCCGCTATAATTAACGCAAGTACATAACGCATCACTCGTTACCCTTCTTGAGCCGCTATTGAAACATCAAATACACCCGCTGCACGCGAGGCATCCATCACTTTTATCAAGGTTTCTGTAGTGGCTTTTTTATCGGCCTGAATAACCACACTGCCTTGTGGATTTTCAGCTTTTAAACGTTCAATGTTGGCTTGTACAGCACGTACATCTATTTGACGTTTATTGATCCAAATTTCGCCTTGATCTGAAATAGCTACTAATATGTTAGCCCGCTCTTTTTTAACAGCCGTTGCTGCTTCTGGGCGGTTTACATCAATACCGGCTTCTTTTACAAACGAGGCTGTAACAATAAAGAAAATAAGCATAATAAATACAACATCCAGCATAGGAGTCATGTTTATTTCTTCTGCTTCATCTTCTTGGAATAAATTACCTAATGGGGCTCTCATTTTACTTCTCCTAGAACAAGCGGTGATTATGTACACCGCTTTTCAATAATTATTTAGTGGTCTAACACCATTGTGTCTTGCAACAATTCAACTTCACGCTTTGCTTTACGCTGTAAATAGGTTGAGGCAAACACCCCAGATAACGCACCGACCATTCCTGCCATTGTCGGTATGGTTGCTTTTGACACACCCGATGCCATAGAGCGTGCGCTGCCTGTACCTGTAATGGCCATTACATCAAAAACTTCTATCATCCCTGTTACTGTGCCAAGCAACCCTAATAGTGGACACAGCGCTACCATCACATTAATCAGTGGTAAGTTTGCGTTTAATCGCATACTTGCGCGTGACACCATGGCCTGGCGTATTTGCTCTGCGTTCCAGCTGTTGCGTTCACTGCGCGTTTTCCACGTATTTTTAACGTCTTTTTTGTAGTGTCGATAGCCATTAAAAAAGTACATAAATCGCTCGAGTATCAATAACCACATCGCGAAAATTAACACGGCAATGACCAAGAGCACTTGGCCACCCGTGTCGAGAAAATCACGGATAGCATTGATTGAATCAATCAATAGCACCATGGTTTAAGCTCCTTTCTCGCTTCGCTCGGCAATAATACCTGCACTTTGTTCTTGTAAAATAAGCAGTAAGCCTTTTGAGCGAGTATTTAATAAGGTGTATAAAAACACCGTAGGGATAGCAACAACAAGGCCTAATACTGTAGTAACCAGGGCTTGCGAAATACCGCCTGCCATTAGTTTAGGGTCACCAGTGCCGAATAAAGTAATTGCTTGGAAGGTATTAATCATCCCAGTTACCGTACCGAGTAAGCCCAGCAATGGCGCTACCACAGAGATAATTTTAATAAGCGTTAAATTACGGGTGATTTTTGGCATTTCGCGTAAAATGGCTTCGCTTAACTTAAGTTCAAGCGTGTCGTACGCCACATTAGGATACTGGTCTTTCACTTTCATGACGCGCCCTAGCGGGTTATCATCACGGGCTGTATCGTCTTTTAATTGACGACGGATTTTTCCACCCATCAGCAGGAGCGATACAAAACGCTCTAACGCAATTAATAACGCTAATAAGCCAACGCCTAAAATAACGTAACCAACTGCGCCACCTTGATGAACTTGCTCGCTGGTATCAGGGGCTTGTACTAACAAACCTAAAATTGAACCACCAGTTGGGTCAAGCGCAAACGGCACCACACCGGTGTTTGCTTGCTGCAAATCAGCCGCAGTCGCAGTAAAGCGGCTACTTGGTTGGCGAGTAAGCTGGCTAATTGTATTAGTAGAAGGCGTATACTCTAGGTACTGACCATCACTAATAAGGTTAAATGCACCCACACGTACCACTTCTTTTTGTACTTTATTGCCACCGTCAACAATTACATCGGTATTGAAGCGGCTTACTTTTCCTTGTTCGGTCATTTCGCGTTGTAGCTCAAACCAAACCTTTTCGATATCTTCAATAGACGCAAGCTTTGAGGTAGAACCCATTTTTTGCGCCAATTCGTCCATAAAAGTACTACGCCCAGGTAACTGAGACGATACCACCGAGGTTGCAAACTTATTGCTAGAATCTCCAGCAACTTGTTGTAGCACACCAAATAGCTCTTTTAATGACCCCATACGCTTTGATAAAGTATCGGTCAGGTTAGCCAATTTAATTTCGTTTTCTTCAAACTGCGTTTCTAAACGCTCTGACTCGCTAAGCATTTTGTTTCGTTTAGCTTGGGTGTTTTTAAGCATTTGCACTTGTTCATTTTGACGTGCTGCAAATTCTTGTTCGCGTTGTTTATTTTGTTCTGATTGCGCTGATTTACCCTGCTCTAACGTTTTTAATAAGGCATCTAAGTTCATTGGTTCAGCGGCACACATCGCACCTGAAAAACCTAAGCTGGCTGCAAACACGGCCATTTTTGTCATTTTTGTTAATAATTTCATGGTAAACCTCTTATTCTGCAGCATGAATTGGCAGTGTTAACATATCGGGGGCTAGTTGTTTGCGCGCAATGCGAAGCCCTTTATTAATTTGGCTAATGGTTGAATCAGGCAGTGCAACAAACGACTGTGACTGTTGATCCCAACTACCTGCTTGTTTGCCATCGCGGGTAAGGTAAATGAGTTCTAAACGGCCAATGCGTAAAAAATCAACTTCACGTTCTTTATTGTCCACATCAAGCAATGCGGTATACGCTTCAATAGTGCGTCCGTAATCAACTTCAACTTGATAAGCTTCTAAGACACGACGGAATTTTTCACTTGATGAAATATCAGCACGCTCCATCATTGCATTTAACGATTCAAGACGCTGCTTACGTTCTTGTTTTAAAAACGGCACATCTAAGGCAATAAACTGTTCAAGCCCGGTGATCATGCGAAGCATTAAAGGGGTTATTTGGCGCTCAATAATCGATACCTGATCCATTGATAAATTAAGCGATTCCATCTCTTCTATTTGGTTATTTAACTGTTTTGTCAGCTGTGCGTTATAAACGGCTAAACCATCTATTTCTTTATTTAGGGTTTTAAATTGCTGTA
Organism: Pseudoalteromonas sp. S1609; assembly: GCF_005887255.1. GTDB lineage: Bacteria > Pseudomonadota > Gammaproteobacteria > Enterobacterales > Alteromonadaceae > Pseudoalteromonas. The sequence goes on from NZ_PNDJ01000022.1 coordinate 16,966, forward strand.
AACGCCCTTGCATTGAATCTGCAATCTTGTCTATTTTTGTTTGTGATTGCGCAGCTAAATTATTAATGTCGCTACTTTTATCAATTACCGTGTTTAAATCATTGGCGTGGACTGCTGCACTTGCGGCTACAATACCAGCTAAAATTAATGGTTTAACGCCTTTCATCGTATACACCTTTGCTCGTTAATTAGCGGATTTGCTAGTGTTTATTAGTCGCTTTAGCCTGTTTATGAAAAAACATTTTAAAGCGAGATAGTTTCAATGAGCGAAAGTGTATAGATTAAAAATGACAAGCGTGTTGCGTAAAAAAGTCGCTTTTATGACAACGGTAATAAATTAGCCTTATTGGCTGAATTTAAAGTGCAGGGTAATGTTTGAAGCGTAAATTTTATAAGTAAGACTGTATTTGACTAAGGGTATGCTGCCAATCTATGTAGTTAATAGCAATAGGGTAAGCACGGTTGTTATGTATTAATACTAACGAAGGGAAACCTTGAATAGGTAAACTGCGAACAAAGTTAAGCTCATCATCAAAGCGACGCTTAAGTTCCTTAGAGTGTAACTGCTGAGTAAATAAACAGGGATCTAAACCAATTTTTTCGCATAGTTTAATAAGCACGTCTTCATCCGATGGATTCTGCGCCTTTAAATAATACGCTTGTTGAATAGCGTTAATCATCTGTGGCTCTTTGTTAAAGCTACGAGCAATTAATGCCGCCCTACAAGAAGGATAAGTAGAGCGGCGTGGTTGGCATTCTCGCCAAAAATTAAAATTAAACTTAGTACCTAATTGGTTGCTAATGTTTTGCCAAATACCTTGTAGTTGCAACTGCATATCAGCACTCATTAGCTGGTCGCTATCAGCCGCTAACCCCCCGACCCTATATTCTATAGGCAGAATATTTACTAAAGCAGTTTCTAGCTTTTGCCAAGTAGGTTTATAACCCCAGCACCAGCTACACATAGGATCATGCACATAGATAAGCTTATTGACTGACATGCTCGCCCTGCGCAAATATGACTTTATTACGCCCTTGTGATTTTGCCTGATATAAATATTCATCGGCTTGTTTTAATGCGCTATTGAAGTCGTCAACATGATTAGCTTGTGCAATGCCAATACTGCAGGTTAACGATACTCGTTGTTGTTTATCAGTTAACATTACATGATGTTGCACGCATTCTCTAAAGCGATTAGCTAAAATACTGGCTTCAATGGTCGTTAGCTGCGGTAAAATTACTACAAACTCTTCACCACCATAACGGGCTTTAAGGGCGGTTGCAGGAAACTGCGACTCTAATAATTTAGTGAACTCTATTAATACGGTACCACCAAAATCATGACCATAGGTGTCGTTTAATTGTTTAAAGTTATCTAAATCTAGGAGCAATATAGACAGCGGTAAATAATGTGCAGGTCGCGAAGCGGCGAGCTTTAAAAAATGAGAGGTAATAAAGCGACGGTTGGGTGCACCTGTGAGCTGATCTGTATAGGCGTATTGTTTTTGCTCTAAGGTAATATCAGCAATGGCAAGGTGGCTTCGATGACGAAAATACTCACCGATAAAAGAAAAGACCAACACGAGTGAAAATGCAGCAACAAAACGGGTTTTTTCTACCTCACCATAAATAACCTGCCCCATATCGGGGCCATACAACATAACAATACAGCACAATAACATGGCACTGCTTAACCACGCGCCAAACTTAACACCCAATATGGCGAAAACAGCAACAGGATAAAACATTAGCCAATATAACGCAGTGTTATCTTTACCGCCTGTGTACACCAATGCTAAACACATCAAAAATACAATCATCAGAGTAATTAACGCAATAGCATTGAGCTTTTTGGTTTTTATAAAATAAGCGATGCACCCGACAATGGTTAAGTTAACTGAAATTAATGCGGCAGTTAATATAGGTGCATAAACGCGATAATTTGCAATCACCAAATAAGTAATTAACACCAAGGCAATCGCTATCATGGTAAATAAAGAAAACGCTTGGCGTTGTCTATCAAAGCTATAAACACTGTCAATATTAACTAGACTAAGCCAGTTTGGTTTATTTATTTTTGTTTTATTGATCATACTTTGAATTTTTTAACCATCCGATCTAAGTCGCTAAATTGATGCTTAAGCTTGGTACATTCCTCTAAAGTAAGGTTAAGGTTAGATTGACCTTGAGTAGATAAGTCGCTAATAACATGAATATCTGAGTGTAATGATTTAACAACTTGGTTTTGTTCATCTGTGGCATTAGCCACACTATGATTAGCATCCGTTATTTGCCTTATCGCACTAATTATTTGCTTCATTACGTCGCCGACGGCATCCGCTTGCTGAACACTTTTTTCACTTTCTTCTAAACTGGTTTTCATCAGTTCAACGGCAGAGCTTGAGCCTTTTTGCAGTTCAATAACCGTATTTTCAATTTCTTGCGTTGATTGTTGAGTGCGTTGTGCTAATTGTCTTACTTCATCGGCAACAACGGCAAACCCTCTTCCCGCTTCACCCGCACGTGCGGCTTCTATCGCTGCATTTAAAGCGAGCAAGTTAGTTTGTTCACTCACTCCTTTAATTACCGCTAATACATTACCGATATTGGCGGTATGTGAATCTAAACTATTAATTGTTTCTTGCGCTTGCTCTATATTTTGCGAAAGTTGATGAATGCTTGATACGTTGTTAGTCAGTGTTTGCTGATTTTTAGCACAATATTGATCAGCATCTTTAGCAAGCGTTGAGGCATTACTTGCACTGCTTGAAATTTCTGTGGCGGTAGCAGAAAACTGATTAATTGCCGATGCTACGCTGTTAGTACGTTCACTTTGATCGTCATACATAGTCAAGGTTGAATCTGTTTGCGTAACCAGCTTAGCAACAGCTGTTTCTAACAATTGCGCTGAAGACTTAACTTGAACAATTGAATTTTGAATTTTTTCTATAAAAATATTAAATGAATTACTTAACTGACCAAACTCATCATCGTTTTCTACACTGAGGCGACGAGTTAAATCGCCTTCACCTTGAGCTATATCTCTAATAGCATCGTTTAAGCGATACATAGGACGCATTAAGTAACGCAATAAAAGCTGTAGCGCAAAAACAATGACTAAGGTGCCTACTATTAAGTAAATCAGTGCTTTTTGACCAAATGCCGACACACTTTCGAAAGCCGTGTCTTTATTGATCACTGCTCCTAAATACCAATCAACATTTTCTATGCCATGAATTTTAGTAAATGACACTAAAACAGTTTCATCAGCAACTTGGTGCTCTGTAAAAGTATCAGCCAGCTCAATGTCTTTTCCAAATAATTCAGTAAGCGCTTTTGAATTTAACTTACTATTTGGATGGCTTAGTATTTGCCCCTTATGATCTAATAAAAAGCCATAACCTAACCCTAAAAAATCAATATTGTCGATAATTTTAGCTATGGTTTGCATATCAATATCAGCACCTGCAACTCCTTTAAATTGGCCATTAATATTTATGGGCGCAACAGCTGAAATGGTCAGTTCATTGGTGGTTACATCAATATAAGGGGTGGTGAATGCAGTGTTAGTTTTGTTTTCAACCAACTTATACCAAGGGCGGCTAGTTGCATCAAAATCGTCGGGTAAAATGACGCTTTGATCATTTAAAATAAACGCGCCTGAGGATTCGCCGATGTAAGTATTTTTAAAATCACCTGCCATCTCTGCAGTATTTAATTGCGATAATGTAAGCGCTTTAGCGTCTGTAACTTGATAGGTGTTTGCCAGCGAGATAACAATGGCTAACTTGTTATTCAGCCAGCTTGCAATGTTCTGCGATACAGACTGGGAACTTTGTTTTAATACTAAAGATAGCTGCTCTTGAGTTTGATGACGCATTGAAAAATAGTTGTTAATAGTGAAAACACCTAACACTAAAACTAAGACCAATGACGCAGCGATGGTGATTTTGGAGGTGAATTTCAGCGAGCTAAACATAAGTACCTTAAGGATTAATCATTATTATCACTGTCTTTTTAACAAATTTTTAACTGAAAGTCTTAGCAAATATAAGCTGGGATTGATTAAATTTTAAAAAATAATGATAAAGCATTGTTTTTGATGTACAAAAAATATATATAAGGTGATTTTTTAATAGCGACGGTCTAGCTAGTTGCAAAGAAAGACTCTATGCAACTATGCCTTTTAGGAAAGTAAAAAGATTAAAATTTGAATTTAATAATGACGTTACACTGAGTAATTATTATTTAAATCACTTTTTCCATTTCATTTTATTATTGGTATCGCGTGATGAAATAATGGTTTCATTACTGCTTTGAATCCCGCCCAATTTGGAGAGTCGGTCATAAAGTACAACATTACAGGTTGCCGCTAAATTCATACAGCCGATAGTAGGAATATACACCACTTCGTCGCACCATTTTAAAACATCTTTAGGCACAGAGCCGTCTTCTGGACCAAATACATAAAATGCGTTCTCAGGGTGAGTAAATTCGGGCAAAGGAGTGGCACCTTCAATTAACTCAATTACCACTACTTTTGAACCTTGTGGCTTGACTGATTCTAAATCGTCAGTGGCGGTTAATGGAATGCGTTGCACCACATTTTTCGTATCCGTATGAAATTTTTGTGCATTTAAATAACGGTTGCCGGTAAAAAACACCTTCTTGGCGTCATAACAACCTGCTGCGCGTAATACACCACCCACATTGGTTGGGCTTTTAGGGTTTATTAAACCAATACTTGCTTGTAACTTACTCACTAGTTGCAATCCTTGGTTGGCCACTCGGCAATATACAAGTCAAAATCGTCTAATTTTACATCACAATCTTTTACTGTTTTATCTTTGACTGAAATGTTTAGCTCATGCATTTTAGTTTTATCGCCGTTATTAAGTAACGGGTGCCACGTTGCTAAACCGCGCCCTTCATGAAGACGGCGGTAGCTACAGCTTTGGGGCATGAAAAAGATGTCTTTTAGGTTTTCTTTAGTGAGTTTAACGCACGAAGGGACTAATGTTTGGCGGTTTTCGTATTCACTACAGCCACAGGTATTGTTATCAAGGTATTGACAAACAATGTTGGTAAATATTAGTTGCTCGCCTTCTCTTAGCTGATCGGTAGCAGTAAAGTCATCTTCGTCTTCACTGTCAATAAAGGTGTTTAAACAACACTTTCCACATCCATCACAAATGGCTTCCCATTCTTGCTGGTTCATTTCATTCAGGCTTTTACTAAGCCAAAATTGGGTATTTGCTAATTGTTGATCAAACATGGTGTTCTCGCCCCTTTTAAGAGCGCGCATTCTAACGTATTGCAGCAAAGCGCGCAAAGCCAATCCCTAATATCTGCATGGCTTCGCGCGATTTTATTACTACTGAGATTTAACCCAACGTTTAATTTTTTTCTCCAGAATAGGCATAGGTAGTGCACCATCAATCAATATTTGCGTATGAAACGCTTTAATGTCAAATTGCTCACCTAATTGCTGGTGGGCGTAATTTCTGAGCTCTTTAATTTTAAACTCACCCAATTTGTACGATAGTGCTTGGCCCGGCCATGCAATATAGCGCTCAACTTCAGCAATAACATCACTTTTTGCCATTGAAGAATTTGCTAGCATGTAATCAATGCCTTGTTGACGTGTCCAACCTTTGGCATGAAATCCTGTATCAAGCACTAATCGCATCGCTCTTAGCTGCTCATCGCTAAGACGCCCGTACCACATATACGGGTCGGTAAATAACCCCAATTCTTTGCCTAAGCTTTCTGCATATAATGCCCAGCCTTCAGCAAACACGGTATAGCCGCCAAATTTACGAAAATCGGGCAAGCTTTGCACCTCTTGTTGCAGCGCTATTTGAAAGTGATGACCAGGAGCGGCTTCATGAATAGACAGTGTTTCGAGTAAAAACTTAGGCTGCGCTTTTAAGTTGTATGTATTGATGTAAAATATGCCTGGGCGCGAACCATCAGGAGCGGGTCCTGCATAAGACGCTCCCGCAGCTGATTGGGCTCGATACGCTTCAACCGCTTTGACAACATAAGGTGCTTTAGGCTCAATATTAAATAACTTTGGTAAGCGAGCGTCTATTTTTAATTTTATCTTTTCATAGGCAGCAATTAACTCATCGGCCGTTTTGTAATAAAACTCATCGGAGTCACGTAAGTGATTAAAAAAGGCCGATAAATCACCTTCAAATCCGACGGTGTTTTTCACCGTTTTCATTTCACTTAAAATTCGAGCCACTTCACTTAAGCCAATTTCATGAATTTCATCCGCTGATAAACTTAATGTAGTGTTTTTCTTTATTTGGTATTCGTACCACGCTTTACCGTTGGGTAAATCAGCATAACCAACAGAATCGCGAGCATGAGGTATGTAATTGTTGGCTAAAAAGTCGCTCATTCGCTGATATGCAGGCACTAATTTATCTAAAATTAAAGTTGTATACTGCGATCTTAACTGTTGCTTTTCATCAGCTGAAAAAGAGTCGGGCATGGCTTTAATGGGCGAATAAAAGAGAGAATCTTCTGCGCTTGTAACAACATGCGCATTAAATTGCGGGAGTAATTTTTTTGCTAATGGCATAGGCAATACCACATTTTCTTTAACGCCTTGCGCCATGGATTGTTCAACACTTGCAAGCCATTTAACGAAACCATCTGCACGCTTGATAAAATTTTCGTAGTCGGCAACAGTATTAAAAGGCTGAGCACTTTGCCCTGAGCCAAAACCGGCGAATGTATTGTGCGCACCCGACATTTGGTTAATCGGTAACAAATAATTTTTATAATGCGTACCTTCAAGCTTGAGGGCTAAATCTCGGGATAACACTTCAAAATTCAGTAGCGCTTGACCGGTCAGTTGTGATTCATCAATCAGGGATAAGCGTTGTTGATATTTTTTGTAGAAAGCGGCTTTCTTATCGCGATTAAGCTGCGATATCGCAGGCAAGAATTGATCATCAAATTCATGGCGGCCATTATAAGTAGCGCTTAATGGATTAAAAGCTAATGATTCATCGTAGTACTGAGCAACGAGCACATCTAATTGCTGCTCGGCTGATAACTCGCTTATTACAGGTGCAACTGACTGATTTGTGTTTAATTGTGAGCTGGTGCTCATACAACCACTTAAGGCAAACATAACGCTACTGGCAACCAGAGCTATTTTAATAACTTTCATAAATTCCCTTGTTAGTTTTTACCCGCCAATTATGCGGTTTTAAATAACTTAAATAAAGCAATTACGGTCAATGCTATTCGTCGCTACATTATTTACTCAATAGCGCATGGTTGCTACATTCAAGTGAATGAAAATAATTATAATGACTTAAACATGAAAAAACATTTATTGACTCTATCAATCGCATTAATGAGCTTAACCAGTGCAAGTACACTAGCCACAACCTATATATCGGCCAAAGCTTTACTAGATGTTGAAACAGGCGAACTTAAGGCTAATCCGCTGATTGCTATAGATAACGGTGTTATTAGCCAAATCCAATTTAATAAAAAGCCCAAGCTTACCAATAATGATGAACTGATAAACCTACCCACACTCACCCTGTTGCCAGGGTTAATGGACATGCACGTACATTTAACTAGCGATCCAACCGTGTCTCGTAGTGAACGTTTAGGGCAATCTGTTCCGCGAATGGCCATTAAAGCCAGCTATTTTGCTAAGCAAACCTTAGAAGCTGGATTTACTACAGTACGTAACTTAGGTGCACAAGGCTACAGTGTTATTGCGGTGCGAGACGGTGTTAATGCCGGTGATATTATCGGCCCACGCATTTGGGCTGCAGGGCCTTCTTTGAGCATTACTGGTGGGCACTGCGATAATAATCGCTTACCTCCAGAGATGAAATATACTGCCACCGGCGTTGCTGATGGCCCATGGGCAGTACGTATTAAAGTGCGTGAAAATATAAAATATGGCGCTAATGCAATCAAACTATGCGCCACAGGTGGGGTATTTTCTAAAGGAACAAAAGTCGGCATACAGCAATACGCCTTTGAAGAGATGAAAGCCATTGTCGATGAAGCGCACATGCGTGAATTACCTGTTGCCGCTCACGCACACGGCACTAACGGTATTAAAACGGCGATTAGAGCCGGTGTAGATAGTGTTGAGCACGCTAGCTTTTTAGATGATGAAGCGATTGCGCTTGCAAAAGAGCATGGTACTTGGTTATCGATGGATATTTATAATACAGAGTATACGCTGAGCTTTGGTGAGCAAAATGGTGTTGATGAAGAAAACCTAAATAAGGAACGTCTGGTATCAAAAAAACAACGTGATAGTTTTAAACGCGCTGTTAAAGCGGGGGTAAACATGGTGTTTGGTACCGACGCAGCTATTTACCCGCATGGTGATAATGCTAAACAGTTTTCCCGTATGGTTGAATTTGGCATGAGTGAATTACAAGCAATTCAAGCCGCGACCATTAATAGTGCTAAATTATTAAAAGCTGATAAACAACTAGGGCAAATTAAAACTGGTTTTGCAGCTGATATCATAGCGGTAGATACTAATCCATTAAAAAACATTTCTACACTAGAGCAGATCCCGTTTGTTATGAAGGCGGGTGTGGTTTACAAACAGTAAGCCCAAACGTTTCTATAAGGTTGAGCACCGCTCAACCTTAAAATTTTTGCAAATGTAGCTAAGCTGCTCGTTTAGCCATCAAAATTTTATTAAAAAATCTTTCTGCTAAACCAACTAACTACTGCAATCCCCCTTTGAAATTTTCAAATATGATTACTTTTAAATCACATTGAATAACAATCAAGCAAACGTACCTATTGAAGTAAAAAAAATTGAACTTTTTATTTAAATTTAAAATGATAACCATTATCATTCGCGCAAATTAACAAATGCGAATGGTTATCAGTTTATGAAAAGGTTTCAATACTCTCTCCTCACCCTAGCGTGTTTAAACGCAAATTTAGCAATGGCTAACGAGTCACAAGTTAATTCAGATATTGAACGAATTAGCGTTTACGAGCAACAAAACCGAGTAGTGATGAATTCTGGTTTAGCGACTAAATCAGACATGTCACTAATGGAAACCCCAGCACCCGTGGTTATTGTTGATAAAGCACTGATTGAATCACAAGGTATTGATAGTCTTCAGGACGTGATCCGCAATGTGAGTGGCCTAACTCAAGCGGGTAATAACTATGGCATTGGTGACAATTTAGTTATTCGTGGTTTGGGTGCTAATTACACTTATGATGGCATGTATGGCGGCGCAGGCTTGGGCAATACATTTAACCCTACTCGGTCTTTAACCAATGTTGAATCGATTGAAGTGTTAAAGGGTCCCGCTACTGGCCTGTATGGTATGGGTAGTGCCGGTGGTGTGATCAACCTCATTGAGAAAAAACCACAGTTTAACGAGCAACATACGCTAGAAATGGATATCGGTCAGTGGGATAGTTATTCGCTTGCACTCGATAGCACCAATGCAATAACCGACGATTTAGCTTATCGGGTAATGGCAAAAACCGCCTCTAGCGATGGCTTTCGTGATTTAAAAGAGCAGCGCGATGAAATTTACTCGTCTTTAAAATATGTGCTTAATGACCAACAATCTTTTGTATTGTCTGGGGCATATATTAAAGACGCTATTGCAGTGGATTCTATTGGCCACCCTATTCGTATTTTTAACAGTGAATCGGTTAACGGTTTAACTGCTGGAGAAGTATCAGGCGCCGATTTAGTTAATGACCCTACAGCAAGTGGGTTACAATTGAGTGAAGCACAACGAAATGAATTAGCTAACTCTTTGGCAAGCAATGATGGTTTAACACCCTTTAACTTTGGCACTAATGGCATAATATCACCGATGGCAAAGGATAACGAAGGTGAAGAGCTGCGTTTTAAATTAGCGCACAATTATTACATTAGTGATGATTTATTTTTAAATCAACAGCTACAGTATCGCAATTACACCTCAAGTTTTGCTCGTCAAACAGGTGCTTATAATTATGTTTATTGGAACCGACGCGGTATAATTAACCAAGATCCACGCGCACCGTTAGTTGTAGATAATGTATTACATCCTTTTGCTGCAAGACGCCAAGAATATCGCCAAGTAGAAGCGGATGAAAAATCTTGGCAATACTTCTTAGATTTACGTTATGACTTTATGCTTGGTAATATAGAAAACGAACTACTAGTTAATGCCAACTATGAAGACCGTGATATTCGTTTTAAACAGTACTCTATTTATGATGCTGATAAGGTCATTAAAAACAATGACGGTGAAGTGATTTACCAAGGCGCACTGCCATATATTTTTGATATACGTCAACCAAATTGGCCTACAGGTGAATTTGCTGACTATGATCCGCTTAAAACCAGTGATTACAATAAAAAAGTACAAGCATGGGGCGTAGGCCTGCAGCATGTTGCTTATATTAACGACAAGATCACTACTCGTATTGGTGTTGCTCATAATCGCATAAAACAAAGTTATGAGCATTTTGGGGTAGACCCACGTTATAGCCAAAGCCGCGCAAATCCAACGCCTGAAGCAAACACATCAGACAGTGGTTTAACGTATAACTTAGGTGCTACTTATCAAGTAAACGCTGATATGGCTTTGTTTTTAAATCACTCGAAAGGACGCACAGCTTACAGTGTTCTTGGCTCTGTTGCTGGTAATGAAGCCGATAGAGACGATTCAGAATCAGTGAGTAACGATTTAGGCTTTCGTTTTAAAGCATTTGATGATCAATTACTAGCTTCGATTGTAGTATTTGAAAGTGCGCGCACTAATTTAGAATACGCCAATCCACTTTATGAAGCCGGCGTGTCAGCACCTAATGTAGTAGAGAGCTTCTTTGATGGTGAAGAACAGACAAAAGGTGTAGAGATTGATTTAAATGCGTATTTGAACGATCAATGGAAAGTTAATATTAACGGTGTTTATCAAGACGCCCGCGATAAAACTAATCCAAACAGCTCAAGCTTTGATACCCGCCAAAAAGGGGTGCCTTATGTAACAGCTAGTTCATGGGTTACTTACTCAGCAGCGCTGTTTGAATTACCACACGCAGTTGATCTAAGCGCAGGCTTAACATTCGTTGATAAACGCAGTACTAACTCAAGTTCATTCGGTATTGATAATGGTTACGTACCCGCTTATACCGTATATGATGCTGCAGTTAGCTATAAAGCTGATAACTGGCAGATGCAGTTAAACATTAATAACCTGTTTAATAAAAACTATTATTCTAAAGCCATGTTTTTAGGCGGAATGCCAGGTGAAGAACGTAATGCAAAGCTAAGCTTTAGTTACACACTTTAATAGTTTAATAATTTTAAAAGCACGGAGTTTCAATTGAAATACCGTGCTTTTTTCATGTAAAAACTTAATATTAAATCGTAACAACTATGCGGCCGTTTATTTCGCCTTTAAGCATGTCATCAAAAATTTCATTAATATCTTCAAGTTTTTTCTCTTCAATGATAGCTTTTACTTTGCCTTGCGCAGCAAATTCAAGACATTCTTGCAGGTCTTTGCGCGTACCTACAATAGAGCCAACCACTGAAACACCATTTAATACGGTGTCAAAAATTGGCAATGGCATATCTTCAGGCGGTAAACCAACCAATACACATTTTCCCCCTCGGCGAACACTTTTATATGCTTGTTCAAACCCTGGTTTTGATACTGCCGTACAAACAACAGCATGCGCGCCACCTACTTGCTCAAAAATGGCCTCACTGGGCACCACCTCTTTAAAATCAAGCGTAATATCAGCACCCAACTCTTTAGCTAGCGCCATTTTCTCTTTACCAGTATCTACAGCAATAACATTAAAGCCCATTGCTTTTGCATATTGCACTGCTAAGTGCCCTAAACCACCCACACCGACAATAGCAACCCATTGACCTGGTTTAGCGCCAGATACTTTTAAAGCTTTATACGTTGTTACGCCCGCACAAAATAACGGGGCAGCTTCAGCAAAACCTAAACCTTTCGGTATTTTGATGATGTAGTCACCATGAGCTAAACAGTATTCTGCATACCCACCGTCAATAGAGTAACCCGTATTATGTTGCGATAAACACAAGGTTTCGCGTCCATCTAAACAAAACTCACAATGGCCACATGCGCTGTATAACCATGGTACGCCTACTCTATCGCCCACTTCTAAGTGCTTAATATTACTTCCTAGTTTTTCTATTACACCAACACCTTCGTGCCCAGGTACTAATGGCATTTTCGGTTTTACCGGCCAATCGCCATGACATGCGTGTAAATCAGTGTGGCACACACCACAAGCGGCTATTTTTACTAGGACATCGTTAGGACCTACTTCTGGGATAGGCAAATCGGTGATCGCTAACTTGCCTTTATATTCTGTATTTATTGCTGCTTTCATAGTCATTCCATCGTTTATAAAAAATTTTGTTATTCAACAAGGTCGTTAAATAACAATGTCATGTTGCATATCCGCAACATACCTCACTATAAATGCTTAGATATTAATCTATATCAATCATTAGTCGTAAAACGTGGCTTTTTATCCCAGCTTAAGTCTTGCCATACCTAACCAGCGTGCTAGCATAGATTTCATTTATTTTTGAAACTTGTAACAATGACATTATCAGAAAAAAACTTTGCCTTTGTAATGCATTGTGGTGAGATGGGCAGCCGCTGGGGATTTAATCGCACCATTGGACAAATGTGCGGTTTATTGATTATTACTAAAGATCCAATGACGGCAAATCAAATCGCTGATGCGCTAAGTATCTCTCGCGGTAACGTGAGTATGGGGATCAAAGAATTACAATCTTGGCAGCTGATCAAAGTAATGCATATCCCAGGAGATAGAAAAGAGTACTATGCCCCTGCAGGCGATATTTGGGATATGGCAAATCGCGTATTCGAAGAGCGCAAAAAACGTGAAGTTGAGCCGACACTGAGCTTACTCCGGGATAACTTACTAGACGAAGCAAGTAACGACGATGAAATCTACGCTCAAAAACAAATGGGCGAAATCCATAACTTACTTGAAACAGTAACTAAATGGTCGTCAGAATTACAACGTTTAACCCCTGAGCAGCTTAATAAGCTAATGAAACTAGGTTCAGGGATTGGCAAAGTCATTGACCTAAAAGATAAAATATTTAAAAAAGAAATTTAGTCGATAGGTCACTCACAAAAAAGCCGCAATTTGCGGCTTTTTAGTTATTTGCTTTATTTAAATTTTTGGATAAGCAATTCTATCTGACAAATAACCCACGCTGGTTGCAAAATAATATGACCGATTCCAGTGCATAAATACCTTGTAGTTATCGTATGCTAAATACATCCGCCCATTTACATCATCAGGCATTACTAGTGCAGCATCTACAGCAACATTTGGTAAATCGCTGCCGTCAGCTCGACGAACCCCTAACGCTTGCCAATCAGCGAGTGAGCGCTCTGAATCGTTCCAATATTCAAGCCATTGCTTACGAGTTTTAGTGCCGCGTTTTAAAATATACTGCTGATCAAAATTAGCTGGTAATTGAACCTGGCGACCCCAGGTTAAGTTGTCATTCCAACCCTCTTGCTTTAAGTAATTAGCAATAGAGGCAAACGCATCTTCTTTGGTTGTCCAAATATCTTTACGGCCATCGTTGTTGTAATCTACAGCATAGGCATTAAATGAGGTTGGCATAAATTGAGTTTGCCCCATTGCACCTGCCCATGAGCCTTTAAATTTATCAAGCGTAATATGACCCGACTTTAATATGTCCAGTGCTGCCCATAATTGGCGCTTGTATAATGCTTCACGGCGCCCATCAAAAGCCAGTGTTACCAACGATGAAATCACGTTGTGGCCACCTTGAATGGCACCAAAATTACTCTCTAAGCCCCAAATAGCTACAATAAAGCGTGCTTGGACGCCAAAGTCTTTTGCGACCTTCTCTAAAACGTCTTGGTTTTCTTTGTACAACTTACGCGCGCGATCAATTTTCCATTGAGGCACTCGTTTTGGTAAATATGTTTCCAGTGTTTCTTTTACTTCAGGCTGATTTTTATCTGCTGAAATCACTTTTTCTTTGTAAGAAGCAGTGGCAAATGCTTGCTCAATTAACTGAGTATCGTAACCTTTCGCTATTGCCTCTTGCTTTAAATTAGTAAGGTATTGTTGAAACTCAGCTTGGGTTTTTGCCATCACCGATGAGCTTAAACAGATACCACACAATACAACTGCTAATTTTTTAATCACTATCTACTCCGTTTTGTTTTCTTAATTCACTCAGCAAGTTTTCTTCTGGTGGCGGAATTTGTAAATAATAGCCTTGGTCGCTGAGCGACTGTTTTAAAGTGTCTAAATCCGCTACGCCTAGTTGAGTTCGCTTAGCTAAGTTAATGATCATCACGTACTGAGGTTGACCAAACATGGTCATTAAAGGTTCCGGAACTTTACTAAAATCGTCTCTTTTTTCAATAAATAAGAAAGTATCTGCTTTTTTCTTACTTTTATATACCGCAGTTAGCATTATGGCCCTATAAAATCTTGCTTAACAGTGCTACACACTATAACATGGCAATAATAATAAGTTATAAAAATTAGAGTGAAAACTACAATAAACGCCTTGTTCAGCCTAGGTTTATATAAAAATTTCACACTAACAAGACAATCCAGTTGAGCATCTATGTCGGACCAAATTTTTGAGCTAAAAGGCAACCTTTTTACGTTATCAGTTTTACATCTTTATAGTACTGATATCCCCCTTTTAGCAGAACAACTGTATATAAAAATAGCCCAAGCCCCAAAATTCTTTGAGGGTGCCCCCATTGTCGTGAATTTAATTGAAGTAAAAAATAATCCTATTGATTTTGTTCACTTAAAATCACTTATTGAACGTATGAGCTTTAATGCGGTGGGTGTATGTAATGGTTCTGATGAGCAGCACAAACAAGCGAAAGCTGCTGGCTTATCTGTTTTAAACTATTCACAAGACGTTAAGAGTGAACCTCCAAGAGTAGAGCCTAATACGTCAGTGGTTGAAAAAACCGTGTATTTACCAGCACAAATTATTAATGGTGCAGTTCGCTCAGGGCAACAGGTTTACGCCAAAGACCGTGACTTAGTGGTATTAGGCGCAGTAAGCCATGGTGCAGAAGTAATTGCAGATGGCAATGTACATATATATGGAACCCTACGCGGCCGTGCAATCGCCGGTGCGAAAGGGCTAGAAAACGCATACATTTTTTGTAATAAATTAGAAGCAGAACTCGTTTCAATCAATGGTAATTACTGGATCAGTGACTCACTGCAAGGTGAACACTGGGGTAACGCAGTTCAAATACAACAAAAAAATGAATCTTTAGAAATTTCAGCTTTGGTTAAAGGATAAATCTCATGGCAAAAATAATTGTCGTTACCTCGGGTAAAGGGGGTGTTGGTAAAACAACATCAAGCGCAGCAATTGGTACAGGCTTGGCATTGAAAGGCTATAAGACTGTTATCATTGATTTTGATATCGGCCTGCGGAATTTAGACCTTATTATGGGTTGTGAACGTCGCGTAGTGTATGACTTTGTCAATGTAATCAATGGTGAAGCCAACCTTAACCAAGCACTTATAAAAGATAAGCGTGTAGAGAAGTTATTCTTACTTCCTGCATCGCAAACACGCGATAAAGATGCACTCACACGTGATGGCGTTGAACGTGTTCTCAATGAGTTAAAAGAAGACTTTGACTACATCGTGTGTGATTCTCCGGCAGGTATAGAAGCCGGTGCTATGATGGCCATGTACTTCGCTGATGAAGCGATTGTAACTACCAACCCAGAAGTTTCGTCAGTAAGAGACTCAGATCGTATACTAGGAATTTTACACAGTAAATCTAAACGTGCTGAAGAAGGTTTGGAAAACATTAAAGAGCATTTGCTAATAACACGCTATAATCCAGATCGTGTATCAAAAGGTGAAATGCTATCTGTTGAAGATATCCAGGACATTCTAGCTATCGACTTACTAGGTGTCATTCCTGAATCTCAAGCAGTACTTAGTGCATCTAACTCAGGACAACCCGTTATTCTTGATGGCGAATCAGACGCAGGTCAAGCCTATGCTGATGCGATCAGTCGTTTATTAGGCGAGACGGTTGAATTTAGATTTTTAGATGTAGAGAAAAAGGGTTTATTCAAACGGATATTTGGAGGTTAATGTGTCTTTACTTGACTACTTCCGCTCAGAAAAGAAAAACAGTGCGTCATTAGCAAAAGAGCGATTGCAGATCATAGTCGCGCACGAACGTTCTCAGCGTGGTACACCTGATTACTTGCCGCAGTTAAAGCAAGATATATTAGATGTCATTCGCAAGTACGTGAATGTAGGCGCCGATGCAGTTCAAGTTCAGTTTGATCAAAATGAAGATGATTTAGCCGTACTCGAGCTCAATGTCACACTACCTGACGAAGAAAAGAAATAATGAAAAAGGGCGCTAAGCGCCCTTTTTCATCTGTTTTAGCTCGTCTTGTAAACTTTAATTATCCCACTCTTTGAGTGCATCTTTAAGATATTCATAGCGCCAAGAATTGAGTAGATCTGGTTTTATCTGCTGTGATTTTTGTTCATCTGTTAGCTTCCAGTTCCAACTTATAAGTTGATTCACTTGCTTTTTAGAGGCCATAACGTCTTCTGGTATGTTGTGCTCTTTTGCAACCTTAGTAATGTTTTGTTTGATCTCTTTCGCTACTTTTTTGTATGTAGGAAAATCAATTAAACGCTTTAGTACTTTTGGGTGCTGTTCAGGTGGGATAGCTTTAGCTTGCTCAATACACTTCAAAATTTCAACCCCTGAACGATTCACTTCAATAGGTTCAACACCCGGAATTTGTCTAAGCGCATTTAAGCTCGATGGGCCTCGTTTAGCGATTTCAGTCATGTTGTGCTCTTTAAGAACAAAATTAAGCGCAAGATTTTTACGAATTGCTTTATCTCTTCGCCACACGGCTAATTCTTTAAGTACAGCTAATTCATGCGGCTTAAGCTGCCATGCATTTTTAATCTCTTTATAAAGCAGTTCATCTGGTGTTTGAAAAGCACGCTTGTTTGCCACTAATTCACTTTCGTTAATAACAATATCAAATAAATCGGCCGCTTTAATGCTGTCTATAATTAACTCAAAACAAGGCAGTAAGTGAAACGTATCGGCCGCAGCGTATTCAAGTTGTTTTTGAGTGAGAGGACGTTGTAACCAATTGGTACGCGATTCACTTTTATCAATTTCAATATTCAACAAGGTTTTTACCATTAAGGCAAACCCCATACAGTTACCCTCCCCTAATAGCTGAAGTGCAAACTGAGTATCAAACAATGGATAAGGAACGAAACCTGCGTATTTTTGAAAAACTTCAATATCTTCTGAAGGAGAATGAAGTACTTTTAACACGTTTGGATCTTTAAGTATCTGCCAAAAATCAAACAAGGAAAGCTCTGCAAGCGGGTCGATGAGTGCTAAATGCTCGCCATCATAAACTTGAATTAGTGCAACTTCGGGATACAAAGTACGGCGGCGCATAAACTCGGTATCAATAGCAAGAATGGGTTTGTTTTTTATTTGTTCTACAAACGTATTTAGCTCATTTTGGGTTTGGATCAATTGGTAGTGCACTGAGTCTCCTACAATAAAAAAGCCGACTAATGTCGGCTTTTTTATAGTTGCTAATCTTTTAAGGCTCTTCTGAGAATTTTACCCACGTTAGTTTTGGGTAACTCATCCTTAAACTCAACGAGTTTAGGAACCTTATAATTAGTTAAATTATCACGACAATGTTTTATTATATCTTTTTCAGTTAAAGAAGGGTCTTTTTTCACAACAAAAACTTTAACTTGTTCACCACTAATGTCATGAGGAATACCAATTGCGGCAACTTCTAATACACCTTCGTGCATCGCAACCACTTCTTCAATCTCATTTGGGAATACATTAAAGCCTGACACAATGATCATGTCTTTTTTACGGTCAACAATATAGAAGAAGCCTTCATCATCGTATGTCGCAATATCACCGGTAGCAAACCAGCCATCTTTTAAACATTCAGAGGTTGCGTCAGGACGGTTATAATAACCAAGCATTACTTGTGGGCCTTTAACCCATAACTCGCCCGGTTCACCTTTAGCCGCTTCTTCACCGCTATCAAGCATTAGCTTGATATCGGTACTTGGCGCTGGTAAGCCAATAGAGCCATTATAAGACTCTAAATCATATGGGCTAATTGTAACTAATGGCGAACACTCTGTCAGACCATAGCCTTCCATTAATTTGCTGTTAGTGACCTTCTGCCATTTTTCGGCAACTGGACGTTGAACGGCCATACCGCCACCCAGTGACATTTTAAGGTTACTAAAATCAAGTTCAGAGAAACCTGGAGTATTTAATAAGCCATTAAACAGAGTATTTACACCTGTAATAGCTGTAAATTTATGCTGACTAAGCTCTTTTACAAATCCTGGCATATCACGTGGATTAGTAATTAAAACATTTAAGCCACCGTATTTCATAAATGCTAAACAGTTCGCTGTTAATGCAAATATATGATAAAGCGGAAGCGCAGTAATAACTACTTCACTACCACGGTCAAGCACTTTGTCTAAACAACCAGATACTTGCTCAAGATTACCTACCATATTGCCATGACTTAACATAGCGCCTTTTGATACACCGGTAGTTCCACCGGTGTACTGCAAGAATGCTAAGTCACTAAGGTTTACATCTGGACGTTTGTAACCAGTTGGATCTGCTTTTAACAAATCACAAAAGTTAATCGTGTTAGGTAATGTGTAGCTTGGCACCATTTTTTTGAAATGCTTAACGACAAAATTAACTAAATGCTTTTTAAGACCACCCATCATGTCACCGACTTGGGTAACCACAATATGTTTCACGTCGGTGTTGGGCAGCGCTTTTTCAAGAGTGACAGCAAAGTTAGCAAGTATAAAAATGGCTGATGTTTCAGAATCTTTTAACTGATGCTCTAACTCTCGTACGGTGTAAAGCGGGTTAACATTAACTACAACACATCCTGCACGCAAAATACCTAAAATAGCAATAGGGGTTTGCAACAAGTTAGGCATCATCACAGCGACTTTATCGCCTTTTTTTAATCCTAAATCGTTTTGGATATAGGCGGCAACGCGTTTTGTTGCAGCATCTATTTCGTTGTAAGACAATGTTTTACCCATATTAGTAAATGCAGGTAAATCTTTGTATTCATTAAAACTTTTTTCAAACACTTCGAGTAACGAGTTGTAGTGCTCAGGATCGATTGTTTCAGGCATACCTTCTGGGTAGCGCTTAAGCCAGATTTTTTCCACTCTTAGCCCCTGTTATAATTATATTTTTATTAACCTTAATCTAAGTAAGGCACTTTCACAATTGAGCAAATACTCTAATCTAGAGATAATCCCACATTTATCGGTAATATACAATTAACATGCACTACTTTGCAGCATAAATGCGTGAATGTGTTCAAAACATAGCCCACTACTTTGCATATGGCAATGATGTCCACCAGGCACTTCTAATACTCTCAAGTTATTGTAATAATTACTATACTTATCTAAGTTTTGTTTTACAAATGGATAACCTTTATCACCTAATATTAATTGACATGGTGCAATTAATTCTTTTATTGCACCAATACATTGCGCTTCATCAAATCGAAAACCTGAGTGATTTTTAAGCTTAGGATCAGTCGTTAACTCAAACCCACTGTGCATTTGTTTTATATTTCTGTCCATCAGCAAAGCGATTAATTTATCATTTAAATCAGTTGTTTTTGCACGCGCTTGATAAATTTGCTCTTTTGAAGTGTATATCCTTGATTTTTTAATCGTTAACCGTGCCCGGTTAAGTATGGCATTTCTTAGCTGTGAAGCGACTTCATTTGCTTGTGTGGTAACGCAGCCTATTCCTTCAATAAAAGAAACGGATTTAACATACTCGTTAAAACAACTCGCAAATAAACCCGCGACCATCGCCCCCATCGAATGCCCGACCAAGTGTACCTTTTTTAATTTAAGCGCTGTGATTAATGCATAAACATCATCCACATAATCAATAAAGTAGTAATGTGCCTGAGGGCTTCGCCAAGATGATAGTCCATGCCCTGCAAAATCAATACAATACCATGTTTGATTTGACGGTACGTCAGTTAGCATAGGTACAAAGCTAGCACTGTTATCTAACCAACCGTGAAGCGCAATAACAACCTCTTCACCGTCTCCAAATTTAAGGCCATGTATATCTAAGTCGTTAGCTTTGACAGAAAATGGTTGCAATGCAAACCTCTACTTTTTATTTGGTTATAGCAATAACATACAAGAGTTAATACACAAATAATAGAACCGAGCTAGAAGAGTACACACTTAAATTGCGAGATTTCATAACATATTCATTTATTTATCTCGTCATCAGTATACAATAATAGTCGCTATTAAAATAAGTACACTTAAAGGGTACACACAATGAAAAAACAGTTCGGCTTATTAGCGCTTTTATGTACAACAACAGGAGCATTTGCTCAAACAGCGCCTAAAAATGTTATTTATATGATTGGTGATGGCATGGGTCCCGCTTTCACAACCGCTTATCGATACTACAAAGATGACCCAACAACAAAAGAAATAGAAACCACCGTTTTTGATACCATATTAAAAGGCATGGCGCACACGTATCCAGATGACCATACCTATGTTACAGACAGCGCAGCAGGTGCAACTGCACTTAGCAGCGGCCATAAAAGTTATAATGGCGCTATTGCCGTCGATACAGCTAAAAAGCCTGTTAAAACCATGCTAGAAATTGCAAAAGAGCAAGGAATGACAACAGCGTTAGTAGCTACCTCACAAATAAACCATGCAACACCAGCAAGTTTTGCCGCACATAATGAATCAAGAAGAAACTACGATGATATTGCCAATGACTACATTGACAATAAAATTGCAGGTAAATTACCGGTAGATTTAATGTTAGGCGGTGGTACTGAGTACTTTATTCGTGATGACAGAAACTTAGTAGACGAATTTAAACAAGCTGGTTATCAATATGGCGATGATATTCAGAACCTTGGTCAAATCACTCAAGTGCCTGCTATAGGTTTATATGCACCTAAAGGCTTACCGTTTGCTCTTGATGAAAACCCAACAAGATTAAAGCAGTTAACTTCTAAAGCGTTTGATTTGCTTGATGGGCAAAATGATAAAGGCTTTTTTGTGATGATTGAAGGCAGCCAAATTGACTGGTGTGGTCACGCAAATGATATTGCCTGTGCAATGGCTGAAATGGATGATTTTGCTAAATCAATCGAAACGGCTAAAGCCTATGTAGATAAGAACCCAGACACTATTTTGGTGATCACGGCAGACCACTCAACAGGTGGTTTAACTATTGGTGCACATGGCCAATATAAATGGGAAACAGATGTCATCAAAGGTGTTAAAGCCACTGCGGGTACATTGACCAATTTGTTAATGGAGTCAGATAACCTTAAAAAGGTATGGCAGGAAAATACGAGCATTGAGTTTACAGCTGAAAACGAAATTAAGCTTAAACAAGCCAAAGCTATGGGTGAGAAAACCCTAAACTTAGCCGTTAAAAGCATCATTAATGATTTAAGCTTTACAGGTTGGACAACGGGCGGTCACACAGCGTCTGATGTACAAGTATTTGCTTATGGCAAAAATAGCGATGACTTTGTTGGCTCTCAAAATAATACCGATATAGCTAAAAAATTGATTGGTTACATAGAACAATAATCTCAGTAATGAAATTAAAAAAGCCCGAATGATTCATTCGGGCTTTTTATTTGCTTATTTTCATTTTATACCAATTCTCTTATTTAAGTGATCTATTTTGAGGATTGGTATTAGCTAAGCGTATATATCAACACCAATTAAATTTTGAACTTCAGCTCTTCGCTCTAAATTAGCAAACTCAGTATAAGTCGAAATCGCTTTACTTACTTGGGCTGAGGGTTGATCGTAAATAGTTTGGCTGTATTGGTTGTCTTTGCTGTTCGCTTTTGTAAACTCTTTTGCAAGTTCAAGCCCTTCAGGGCTGCTTTTGACATAATCGGTATTAGTTTTTTGTGGTTTGGCTTGCTCTAGTACTCGTTCAGGCTGCACCGGAACTACCGAAGTAGAACGCACATTACCAGGTATATCACCTGTGAAAAAACCAGAACTTATAGGTAGCGACACAGCGCTTCTCCAACCAACAACATACCTAAATTATGATTTAAAATCGCTTAATTTGCAAACAACCGGGTTTATCTTATTCTCGGCCCGGTAATTTTTTCCATGTTACCGTGTCACGCACATACTTTGGTTGTGCATCACTGGCTTGTACACCCTTACCTGCAAGGTACTGCGCCTCTACTAGTGCCAACATATAGTGTGCATCCGGTAAGCTTATTTCTGACTGTATGGTTACATTATTAAATGCCGTTAATGAATCAGGATAACTTTTAAACCCCGTCCCTACGCCTGCAGCATCAATGTTTATATCTATCAAGGTTGCATCTAACAATTCAGGTTTGAATACTCGCTCTTCGCCTTTAAGTGTCATCAATCCATCTTTTGCTTGGTACTGAGCAAAATATATTTCTCCCATACGCGCATCAATACTAGAATAAACATCGTTAGCACCAAACTGTTCTAATGCCTGCTGTGCCATGACTGCTAAAGTAGATACCCCGACTAATGGTAAATTAGTTGAATACGCAAGACCTTGTGCAATGGCTACGCTTATGCGCACGCCAGTAAAACTACCTGGGCCTTGGCCAAATCCTATTACGTCTAAATCTTTTAGTTTACAACCGGCTTTTCCTAGCAGCTCATCAATAAGTGGCAGAATTTTTTGGCTATGCTGCTGCGGGCACTCTTCAAAATGATGAAACGTTTTACCCTGATAATGCAAAACAATTGATAATGCTTCTGTAGAAGCATCTAGGGCGAGAATATTACTTTTGATCATTTTTGTACTCAATTAATATGTTTTAAAAATGTATTGGCATCTTCTAAGCTTCGTGTACGGCGCATTGGCGGTAAACTCTTTAAAAATACTTGTCCATATTGGCGTGTAACTAAGCGATTATCGCAAATCACTAACACGCCTTTATCTTTGTTGTCTCTTATTAAGCGACCTACCCCCTGCTTTAATGCAATCACCGCTTGGGGTAATTGAATATGTGCAAACGGGTCTTTACCTTGCATTTGGCAATCCTGCATTTTGGCTTGCAGTAAAGGGTCATCAGGGGCAGCAAATGGCAGCTTGTCTATAATAACACAGCTTAAGGTGCTGCCTCGTACATCAACCCCTTCCCAAAATGACGCGGTGCCCAGCAATACTGCATTACCATGGCGAGTAAATTTTTCTAGTATAATTCGTTTAGACATTTGCCCTTGCATATAAACTGGGTAGTCCATTTGCGTCGTTAAACCCTCAGCCACTAAATGCATCATACGATAACTAGTAAATAACACAAAACAACGCCCCTTAGCCGACTTTATGAGCTCTAAAGTCAGTTTTACAATAGCATGAGGCATATTATCTTCATGAGATTGTGGTAAATAACGGGGTAAGCACAGCAACGCCTGATTGGCATAATCAAACGGACTATCCACCATCATACTTTGCTTTGGCTTTAAGCCAAGGCTTGCATTAAAGTGGCTCAGTTCATTGTCGACCGATAACGTGGCGGAGGTAAATACAAACCCCGCACCAGATTCTTTCATCATCAATGCAAATTTTGCCGATACGTTTAATGGCGTTATATTTATTGTTAAATAGCGCCTAGTGGTTTCGTACCAGTAACTAAACCCAGTTTGGGCTGTATCAAATACACGTTCTAACTGGCCTTTAAAAGCCAAAACTCGTTCAAACGGATGTTCTATTTTATCGCTGCGCTCTAAGCATAACTTTAAAACCTGATACACAAATTCTAAATCACTAATAACGCGATGTAATGCCGAGCAAATAAGCTTATTACTGAGCTTTTCGCGCCAATCGCCACGGCTACCATCTACCCCAAACTGCAACCTTAAATCAGCGACACTGGTTTCGAGTTTATTTAAACTTTTACCTAATTGCAGCATATCGGGGATTTCAGCGCGATAAATAGCGCGCAAATCGTTAATTAAATCCACCAGCTTTTTGGTGCTCATTGTTTCGCCAAAATAGTCGCTGGCAATTTCGCTTAATTGGTGAGCTTCATCAAATATGTAGGCATCCGCATTAGGCATAAGCTCTGCAAAACCTGATTCCTTTACCGCCATATCGGCAAAAAACAAATGGTGATTTATTACTACAACATCGGCATCAGCCGCTTTTAAACGCGCTTTGCGAATATAGCATTCTTGAAAGTCAGGGCACTCTTTGCCTAAGCAATTATCAGCGGTTGAGCTTACATAAGGTAGCACTTTGGCGTCTTCTTCAATACCAATGCAATCGGCAAGATCACCGCTGTGGGTCTCACTGGCAAACTTTGCAACCATAGCAAGCTGATGCATAACATCAGGGTCGTCTGTTGGTACGTGTGCCACATGCTGAGTTAGTCGATACGTACACAAATAATTGGCACGCCCTTTTAACAAGGCCGTTTTCTTAGCAGCACCTAAGGCTTTTACTAATACCGGTAAATCACGATGATAAAGCTGCTCTTGCAGTGCTTTAGAACCCGTTGAGATGATGGTTTTACCTTTAGATTTAAGAGCGGGAGCTAAATAGGCAAAGGTTTTACCTGTGCCAGTACCTGCCTCAACAACAAGTTGAGCTCGGGTTTTTAATGCATCATCAACAGCCACCGCCATATCGATTTGAGGCTGGCGTGGTGTATATCCATCTATTGATAAAGCCAAAGGCCCGGTCGCACTAAACAGCTGTTTGATAATACCAATCACTTTGTAAAAAATAATAGCGGGATTCTACGTAAGCGAAACATCAAGGGCAAGTAATTAAGTTATATAATAAGGGGGGCATTGTCCCCCTATTAATTATTATTGTGCCGTAATAGATAAGGTAACTCCGCTTGCAGAACTATAGCCCTTTAAATCTATAAACCAAGTGCCTGCTTGTGGGTTATCAATATTACAAGTTTCTAAATTACCATTTTTAAAAGGCCTACATTGATAAACAGATTCTGTAGATGGGCTTGCAAAATTTACATATAAATCAGCATCTCCATTGCCGCCGCTAATGTTAACTGTAAATGCCGAATAGCCAGCATCAAGATTTTGTGTGTATCGGCTCCAATTGTTTGCTGCTACCGAAATATTATTTTCTACAC
Source organism: Pseudoalteromonas sp. S1609 (assembly GCF_005887255.1). Lineage (GTDB taxonomy): Bacteria > Pseudomonadota > Gammaproteobacteria > Enterobacterales > Alteromonadaceae > Pseudoalteromonas. The sequence goes on from NZ_PNDJ01000022.1 coordinate 42,286, forward strand.
GATTGATAGGTTCGGCTGTGTTACCTTCGTTATAGCTACCGGTTAAAGAAACATTCGTAATCGCATTCCATGCTTGAACCATGACATAATAAACGCCCGCTTGGGCATTACCTATTTCACAACTCTCATTACTTGAAGAGGTTGTACTTTTGCAATCAAAGCTTGTTAAGGTAGGTGCTGAATTAAATTTTACGTATAAATCGGCATCACCAGAACCACCGGATGTAATGAAGTTTAAGTTAGTCGCGTTATCAGGTACGTTTAATGTGAATACACGTTCCGCTTTTGCATTTTCTGTTATACCAGCAACCGTAACACCGTTTTGTAATTCGTCGCCAATTGGAGGGATCACATCGCCTGCATTTTTTGCCATTTCCGATATGTAACTAACAGCTAATTTTGCAAACTTACTAGCATGATCAGCGTCAAAATTAGTGTCATTAATGGTGTGAATTAATCGATTTATATCAGCCATTTTCGACTCAAATGGCATAGATGCTGTAAACCCTTGTTGATACCAAGATGCGTGATCAGAACATCCATATCCACATTGGTCAAAACCGTAACTAACAGAAGGCAAATAAGTATCGATTAGCTGACCTAGAAACTGGTTTTGAGCATTTGTTGTGTAATCTGTCATCATCACAATATCTTCATTGCTACCGTTATTACCAGTCATATCAAACTGCACCATACCAACAACATTTTTTCCTTGTGATTTGTATGCTGAGGCAATCGCTTTTGACCCCCTCAAGCCAACTTCTTCAGCTGCAAAGCCCATTATTTGAATTGTTCTTTGCGGCTTGTAGTCATTATCAACAATTGCTCTTAGTACTTCTGATAATACAGCGATACCTGATGCATTATCATCGGCACCAGGAGAACGTCCATTTGTAGGGTTTGATTGGTTAATTGAATCTAAATGTCCACCTATGATAACAATTTCATCAGCTTTTTCTTCCCCAGGTATTGTGACTATAATCGACGACTGCGCCCAACTATGAGTAAAATATTCAACGCTGATATCGCTACGACTTGCCGCTAACTGTTGCCAATAATCTTTTAACCATTGAGATGCATCTATCCCAGTTTGAGTTGTATAGTAGCGATTGTAAAAGCTACTCATTGAATTAACAGTATTTGTTAAATTATTAGGGCTAATACGATTAATTAGTTGCTGTGTTGTTTGCGCATTATCAATATTATAATCAAAAGCTAAGGTGTTTTGGTTTTGCACAGCTGCCAACTGTTCAGTATATTGTTTTGCTTCATCTAGTGATTCATGCGCTACAAAACCGCCACACCGATGGTAATTATCATGCATAAACTCACTCAGCTGTGCTACATCCGAGGTCTTAACCTTTAAAAAATTAACGGTATCTAGCTCAGTTGCATGAATAGTTAATGATTGATGTGATTTACTTACTGTTTTTTTAGTCTGCTGATAATGCTTTGCTGCAATAGGATCTATTGTCACCCATATATTTTCGTTGTCTTGTGCATACAGTGGTTGAACAATTAAGGCGCTAGCGCTAACTAACGCAATATTTAATAAACGTTTCATAAATTGATTCCTTTTAAATCAAGCTATATTCATAGAAAGTGATATGACTAAGATAAAAAAGGGAGCGGACACTCCCCTAGGAATTGATTTAGTTAGCTTGAATAGTAAGCGTTACACCACTTGCATTGCGGTATCCTTGTAAATCAATGTGCCAAGTCCCTGCTTGTGGATTATCGATAGTACAACTTTCGTTATTGCCATTTTTATATGGGCGACAAACATAAGTATTTGTATCTGATGCTGCTCCAAAGTTTACATATAAATCCGCATCGCCACTGCCACCCGCAATTGAAACGTTAAGTGAGCTATAACCTGAACCTAAACTTTGCGTAAATCGAGTCCAGCCTCCAGAGCTTACAGCTACATTTTCTTCAGTTCGATTTATAGGCGTTGTACCCCCAGTATCGCCATCATAACTGCCAAGTAATGTGACTCCTGAGATTTGATTCCATGCCTCAACCATTACATAATAAGTACCGGTTTGAACATTACCGATAGCGCAACTTTCATTACTTGTTGACGTTGTGCTATTACAGTCAAAGCTATTTAGCGTTGGCTTAGAACCAAATTTTACATACAAATCAGCATCGCCTGTTCCACCTGATGTGGTAAATGATAAGTTACCTGCATCTTGTGGCACATCAAGCGTAAAGAATATTTGTTGTTTGGCTGCACCGCTGATCCCCGTACGTGGGATGTCATTTGAAAGCGCTTCTATTTCGGAACCTGAATCACACGAACTACCAGCACTCAAACTAGAGTTTACACCAACAGCACTTAACGCCGCTTTTACGTCCTGTGTGTCGTAGTTTAGATCACAGGCTGCGTCCATAACACCATTACCGGCTATATCCCAGTTAGTACTGGCAGTCCAATACAGTTGATTAGCACGCGCCATCACTTCAAATGCTTTTTTTGTATTCCATCCAGCAGTCGTGGCTAGGTTATAAAACGCTTTGTTGTAAACACCTGAACTGTAATGTACATCCATACCACTAGTATAATCGCTTTGTTTATCAATCGAGCGCCCATCTTGTGTTGGATTATTCATGTATCGCAAAGCACCATTACCTTTGAATATGTCTTGACCTACAAGCCAATCATTACTTCCTCTCATGTAATACTCTGCAGCCTCACCTGCCATATCAGAAAAAGCTTCATTCAGCCCGCCTGATTTGCTGTTATAGATCAGACCTGAATTTTGCTCGGTAAACCCATGGCTTACTTCATGGGCTGATACATCTAAGCTTACAAGTGGATAAAATGTATTTTGACCATCTCCAAAAGTCATTGCACTGCCATCCCAAAATGCATTTTCATAATTGTTGCTATAATGCACTCTCATTTTTAATTGAAAAGATAATGGTGGCGTACCAATCCAATCGTTATACATGTTATAAATTACGTTGCCGAAATAATGTGCATCATTTAAAGGTGAGTAAGCACCATTAATTTCTTTAAAGGTATTCTCAGGACAGGTAAATGAATAAGCACTTGTTCCGCTCGTCCCACCATTTAAATTAATAGTTCTAACGTTACTATTTTCCATCACGCAATTACTGCCCGATTGAGTTACATTCAAACTATCAAAATCAGTGCCATAAACATATTTGCCCGTCTTCAAGTTTCCACCTGGGCCAGTCGCATCAGCATGTTGGAGGTTATCGATGCTAAATAGAATATCTCCATTGTTTGCATCAATAATTTGATAAGGTCTCGCAGGGTTTCGACCATAAGTTACATAAGACACCTCATAAACTAAATGAGCAGTACCTTGTTCGTCTAGCCAAATTGCTAGTTGAGATTTTTCATTATACTTTTTCAAATCAGCGGTTTTTATTGCTATATCTGATTGTTGCAACCCTTTTGTAATTGCTTTATTTTTACTTAACTTAGGAGTAACGCTATTAATATCTGTAGCAAGCTCATAAACAGCAGCGCCGTGAGAGTGTTTTAGCTGGCCATTTTTGAATGTTAGGCTAACGGTATCTCCTATAACGGGTAAATCGTTAAAGAACTGTTGATATCGTTTGGTTATATCTCCGTTTTTACTTTTAATTTCTTTTACTACGACTAATTTATTCCCTGACTCCAAGCCAATTTTTGCAGCTAGGTTAGTATCATTAAGTGATACAACACTACTTTGCGCTTTATTGATGTTATTTGACTGCTCACTAAGGTATTTTTTATTCGCAGCTACCGCTGCTGGTGCTTGTACTAGTGTAAAAGCTGCAAGGGTTGCTATTGTGATTTTTGATAAATTCACGGTTACGCTCCATTTTGTTTTGTTAATAGTATATTTATACTAACCGGCACTACCTGTTCCCGATTCAGGATCAGCGTAGGTCACAAAACAACCAAATGGAAATTAAACAAAAAATTTACAATTAAAGTATGAGCCAACAAAAATAAAGTATTAAAAATCAATGCAGAATGATTTTTAATTTCGTTTTAATGAATTTTAAATATTCAATTTGTAAATTTAAAGTTACAAAATCGAGATTGTAATTTGTAAAAAGAAAGGCATGTAATAAGAATTACGAAAAAGTGGAGGGCATATTCAATTGTTATGCCCATGTATCGAGGTGTTTATCGTTACCATCTGTATTTTTATTATGTTCATCAGCATTTGTTGTCGATATTTTTTTTTGCTTTTCTATCTCTTTCTTTTTACGCTCTTCAAGTTCAACTTGTTTTACTCTAGCGCTTTGTTGCACCCCTGCAATATGAAAAGCACCTTTAGATTCAAGCGCTAAACGGGTAATTTGCCCTAAATAGGGGATCATTATATCCATGTGTACCTCCAGCAGGTTAGGCGTAATTTTATAAATATAAAACTGTTGATAAATAACGCAATACTGTTAATGTTATCGGCAGCTGTAAAATATTCATTAAATTTTCTTGCCGTCATATCAATTAATACATTATTCAATATTGCTAAAATTAAGCTTTAAATGCGGGTAATAAAGCTCACAATTTTGATTAATAAATGCTGTTGGCATTACAGCATATTGACCGTGATCTTTTAAATATTCCATGTGCTTTTTACCATCTGTAGTAAATTGATGAAATAAAGAATGATTAACCCCATCAAAATCTAGCGGTTTTATTTTAACTAAGTCGCATAGTTCCTTATTAAAAGCAGGGGTCGATTTAACCCATTCACCTTCAATAAACTGCTCCACGTAAGCATGCATTGTAAACACTTCATTCTTTAGTAACTCATCTAATTTAGGAGTGCTCAAATGGTTACGAACATCAGCTAAACCTAACCGTGCAGGAATATCACAAGCTCGGCTAAATGCTATTTGTAATGATGCCTTTGGAATACAATATGCTGCTTTATTATTTAAGCAATAATCACTACTTAGTGACTTTGCCCCATCTAAAAGTGTAAAAGGATCATATTTAATTCCGTCTCTTACAAGGTAATATATTGAAACGGCCTTAGTGCGTTCGTCATTACCTTTTACCTTTTTTAGCCAGCTATTAATTTCATTATGCTTGTGATTGAAAAAAGCATCATTTTGTAAGTACTGCTTCAAACCTGTCCCCTTAATGAATGTATTTATTGTAATTACAGATAGTTTAACTATGTTTTTTAATAGTAAAAAAGCATTTTAAAACAATAACTTTAAAACTATATAAGTCTTTAAAGTATCTTTTAATGTTACTTATACAAAAATTAAAATACTATGTCTGCACAGGCATTTTAAATAGTCCGATTGGGCCATAAGAATTATGAAAAATATAGCAATTATTGCCTATGAGGGCTGCTGGGCTGTTAGCGTATTTTTAGCTAAAGATTTTTTACTATTGTTTCTTAACTCTACACACATTACTCATTACCTCAAAGTTATAACGTAGAAATAATAACGACCGACGGTGCACCTATAACAAGCTCGAGTAATTCACTGGTTATTGCCGATAAGTCACTTACTGATAAGCAGTATGAATTAGTTATTATACCGCCGATAGAAGGTTCTAAATTAAAAAATATGCCACGGGGCACTGAGTTAATTATTGAATGGTTAAAACCTAAAATAAGTAGTAATACGTCTATTCTTTGTTTAAGTAATGGCTCTTATTTTTTAGCGGCAACAGGTAAATTAGATAAAACGGTGATTGCTACGCATTGGAGCTTAGTCAAGCCGCTAAGTGGATTATTTCCTGATTGCCAATTTATCAGTCATAAATCGTATTTAAGAAAGGGGAATATATATACAACGGGCTCTTTTGAAGCGGGTATTAGCGTACTTTTAAGCCTTGTTGCTCGAGACAAAGGCGATCGTTTTTCTCAGCAGTGCGCTACTCATTTACTTATTTCTGACTCTGGTAAGTTAAACCTTATTTTGCCTCAATTTAATAATCACAGAGACGAAAAAATTAACGAAGTACAAGATTGGATTCATAATTACCCAAGCGGTGTAATCACTATCAATAAATTAGCAAAACAATTTAATTTTAGTGAACGCAATTTAAAAAGGCGATTCTCACAAGCAACAGGTATATCAATCAACAAATATGTACAAGAAGTACGCATAGATAGAGCCAAAAAACAGTTATTAGCAACAGATAAAACCGTGAACGAAATATCAGTCGATGTAGGATATGAAAACAGTAGCTTTTTTTCTCGCTTATTTAAAAAAAGCACAGGGTTAACACCTGCAAAGTGGCGTAAAAATGATTAATCAACTTTGTTTAAATAATGATTTAAGCCCAAGAGTTCAATTCCATCATCATTTTAATTACCGTTTTTTTGTGATTTAGTTTGCTCTTTATAAAGCACTTCGTTTTTTCTTTTTTGTAATTCAAGTTGTAATTTTTGGTAGCTGCACCGTTTTACACATCTGCGATATAAGACATACCTTTAGACTCATACTACAAACCGATTACTTTATCCAAATAAGTGGGCATCATAGCTATGCGTACACCCTTCAAAAACTCATTCCATTGATGAGTGAAAATCAAACAATTCATGTAACACTAATTTAAATGGGTTATATTCTTAGTACCGGCAGTTATAAGATATTCTTTAATTAAAGAAAATTTTCCTTGCCATGATGTTAGTGAATATGTTTTTATAAATGCGAAACTTATTAAAAAAACAGCAGCTAAGCGTTAACATAGTAACGAATAGCTAAACAGGATATAAAAATGCTTAATTCACTGACAGTTGTACATCACCACCATCATTCATCGGAATAACCTGTCAGGTCTTTCGCTGAGAGGTTGTTCCTAAAAGGAAACCTCTGGCGAATCAACATACCAAGATTCATTTTCGCCCTGAGGTTTCCCTCGGGGTTTTTAGTTTTTAAATTAAAGGAAAATGAGTAATGAATAATAGTAATCGTCTTCGTATCGCCATCCAAAAAGGTGGCCGCCTATCTAAAGATTGTCAAGATCTACTTAAACAACTGGGTGTAAAACTCAATCTTCGTGAGCAGCGTCTAATAGCACACTCAACCAACATGCCTATCGACGTTTTGCGTGTGCGCGATGACGATATTCCAGGCTTAGTTATGGATGGTGTATGTGATTTAGGTATTGTTGGCGAAAACGTATTAGTTGAAGTGCAAGCAGAAAGAGAACGCCAAGGTGTACCGAGTGAAGTAACAAAGCTTGCTAAACTTGACTTTGGTTACTGTCGTTTAGCACTCGCATGGCCACAAGAACTTGGTAAACAAGACAAGAGCTGGTTTGAAGGCAAACGCATAGCAACCACTTACCCAGAAATTTTAAGCCAATACCTAAAACGCGAAGGCATAAACGCCAGTACAGTAATGTTAACAGGTTCAGTGGAAGTAGCACCACGAGCAGGACTTGCCGATGCTATTTGTGATTTAGTTTCTACAGGCGCAACGCTTGAAGCAAATGGCTTAATGCAGGGTGATACAATTTTAGAGTCAAATGCCTGTTTAATCCAAAACACTCAACTACAAGATACTGAAAAATTAGCGCTCATCAATAAACTAATGCCTCGTTTACGTGGTGTAAAGCAAGCTAAAGAAAGCAAATACATTATGTTACACGCACCAAAAGACAAGCTTGATGAAATTTGTGAGATTTTACCTGGCGCAGGCCAACCTACATTATTGGCTCTTGCGGGTAATGATGAATATGTTGCCCTACACATGGTGAGCAGCGAAACCCTATTTTGGGAAACCATGGAACAACTTAAGGCCCTTGGTGCCAATTCTATTTTAGTTATGCCAATTGAAAAAATGATGGAGTAACAACAATGCTTCGTTGGAATGAGGAAACATCACAAGTTCAGGCAGCGGCGCTTATGCGCCCTGCTGTATCAGCAAGTGAAAAAGTAGAAAGCATTTGCCAGACTATTTTGGCAAAAGTGAATGCGCAAGGCGATGCCGCTCTACTTGCATTAGCAAAAGAGTTCGATAATAGAGCCAAGCCGCGTTTACGTGTACCACTTGATGAAATTAATGCCGCTGAGAAAATGCTAAGCCCAGAGCTTAAGTATGCAATTGATACCGCTTATGCCAATGTGAAATGTTTTCACCAAGCGCAACTGCCAAAAGATATTAAGTTATCGACTCAACCAGGTGTTGACTGTGAACTGAAATATCAAGCCATCGAAGCAGTCGGTATTTATGTACCAGGAGGGAGTGCCCCTCTTCCATCATCGGTTATTATGCAAGGTGTATTGGCGCAGTTAAGCGGTGCAAAAACCGTGGTCTTAACCACCCCAGTACAAGGTGATAAAGCAATTAACCCGGCTATTTTATATGCCGCTAAATTATGTGGTATCACTACAATTATTGAAAGCGGCGGTGCAGGCGCGATTGCTGCAATGGCTTATGGTACTGAGTCTGTTCCTAAAGTGAATAAAATTTTTGGCCCAGGTAACAGCTTTGTCACTATGGCAAAACAGTTAGTCGCACAAACGATTCCAGGTATGGCGATTGATATGCCAGCAGGGCCATCAGAAGTGTTAGTGATTGCAGATGAACGTGCAAACCCAGAGTTTATTGCTGCCGACTTACTCTCTCAAGCAGAACACGGGGCTGACTCACAAGTTATTTTATTATGTAACAGTGAAACCATTATTGAACAAACGCAAGATGCACTTACTCGTCAACTTGCCAACTTAAGCCGAAAAGACACTGCCGAACAGGCATTGGCTAATTCGTCACTTATTCTAGTTGATTCAGTAGCCCAAGCGTTTGACGTATCAGCGCAATATGGGCCAGAGCACTTAATATTACAGCTTGCCGATGCCACTCCTTATTTAGATAAAGTAAAGAATGCAGGCTCTGTATTTGTTGGCGATTACACCCCAGAGTCAGCGGGCGATTATGCCTCAGGCACTAATCACGTGTTACCCACTTATGGTTACAGTGCAACTTATTCTAGCTTGAATTTACTTGATTTTTTCCGTACTTACACAGTACAAACCATCAGTAAACGTGGCTTAACTGAGCTTTCAAAAGCTATTTTACCCTTAGCAGATGCAGAAGGCCTAGATGCCCACGCTAATGCGGTTTCAATTCGTTTAGAGGCAATAAAAAATGAGCAATGAGAGCGGCTTATTACCTGATAATATTGCAGCGCTTGCTGCGTATAGCTCAGCTAAAAGTGAAAAGTTAACCGGTACAACGTGGCTTAATGCGAACGAAAGCCCGTATGCTAAAAACCTTGAAATAACAATTGAAGACTTGAATCGTTACCCCGATCCTCAGCCTCAATTGGTTATTGACCGCTACGCTGCCTATGCTGAGCTTGAAAACGAAAATGTATTAATGACTCGCGGCGCAGATGAAGGCATTGAATTATTAGTACGTACCTACTGTGAACCGTCAAAAGACAGCATTGCACTATTTTTACCAACATATGGTATGTACAAAGTAACGGCCGATACACACAACGTCGCAATCAATGGCCTAACACAAGCGCTTTTATTTAATGGCAGCGTGGATGAAATAGTTGCCGCTGTGGGTAGCTCAAAACTAGTGTTTATTTGTAATCCAAATAATCCAACTGGAAGCTTAACGCCGCTAGATAAAGTAAAAGCCATTGCCACTGCGCTTGCAGGTAAAGCATTAGTGATTGTTGATGAAGCCTACATAGAGTTTTGTCCAGAGCAAAGTGCAACACAACTTATAAACGAGTTTAGTAACATTGTTGTGCTTCGTACACTCTCAAAAGCATTCGCACTCGCGGGTTTAAGAACAGGGTTTACTCTCGCTCAGGCCAGTGTATTAGCGCCTATTCGTAAAGTCATTGCACCGTATCCGGTATCGGGTGTGGTGGCCAGCATTGCAGCACAAGCCATTGCCCCTGATGCCATTACCTCAATGCGTCGCCAAGTAACGATTTTAAATAGCTTAAAGTTAAAGCTTATTGACTGGTTAAACGCCTCTCCTGCAGTATTAAAAATACTCACTGGTGAAGGCAACTTCGTTACTTTAAAGTTAGCTAACAAGGATTACTTTAAACAAGCGCTTAAACAAGGCTTAGTAATGCGCGCCTTCACCTTATTTAATGAAGATGATTGGCTACGTATTTCAATTGGTAATGAGCAAGAATTAGAACAAGTAAAAATTTGGTTAGATGGCCTGCAATTGCCACAAACCGCAGCACAACAGGAAGTATCATGAGTAACCCCTATTTATTTATAGACCGCGATGGCACTATTATTGAAGAGCCAATCACCGATAAACAAGTCGACAGCCTTGAAAAACTAGCGTTTTTACCAGGTGTCATTCCTGCCTTATTGCAACTGCAAGCAGCAGGTTATCGCTTAGTGATGGTATCGAATCAAGATGGCTTGGGCACAGACAGCTTTCCAACTGCCGATTTCGACATTGCTCAAGACAAAATGATGGACATTTTACAAAGCCAAGGCATTAGCTTTGAGTCAGTATTAATTTGTCCACACTTTGACGAGCAAAACTGTGATTGCCGTAAACCTAAAACGGGTTTATTAACTGAACTTATGCGCTCAGGCAAAGTTGATTTAGCACGTTCATATGTAATTGGCGATCGCCAAACAGATATTGGTCTTGCGCAAAACTTATGTTGTGAAGGCATTTTGTACGATGGCAGCTGGCCTGCCATTGTTACTAAGCTTACCACAGCTAACCGTGAAGGCCGTGTTACGCGTAACACCAAAGAAACCCAAATTGATGTAGCCATAAACCTAGATCAAACTAAAAATGGCAGCATAGACACTGGCCTAGGTTTTTTTGATCACATGCTGGATCAAATTCGCACGCACGCCAACATTGGTTTAAACATTAAAGCCAAAGGCGATTTACACATAGACGAGCACCACCTTGTTGAAGACATTGGTATTGCTTTAGGTGTTGCCCTTAAACAGGCGCTTGGCACTAAATCGCAAATAGCGCGCTATGGTTTTGCACTGCCAATGGATGAATGTAAAGCAGAGGCACAAATTGATTTATCGGGTCGAGCATCATTTGTATTAAACGCTAACTTTAGCCGTGAAAAAGCCGGTGATTTAGACGTACAAATGGTTGAGCACTTTTTTAAAAGCTTAAGCGATAATGCCGCTATTAGCCTTATTCTATCGGTGAGTGACGGTAACTGTCATCACCAAGTAGAAGGCTTATTTAAAGCGTTTTCTCGTGCTTTGCGCATGGCTATTGCGCAAGATACCAGCCAACAAACAGCCAGCTCTAAGGGATGTTTATGATTGCCATAATTAATACCGGTTGTGCCAATATTAACTCAGTACGGTTTGCATTTGAGCGTTTAGGGAAAACCCCTACGGTGATTACTTCGCCAGAACAATTAGCAGGCTATGAACGTGCTATTTTACCCGGTGTTGGTCATGCATCTGTTGCTATGAAGCGTTTGGTTGATAATGGTTGGCAGCAAGCAATTAACGAATATCAGCGCCCGCTAATGGGAATTTGCTTGGGGATGCAGTTACTGTGCGAAAGCACTGAAGAAGGTAATGTGCAGTGCTTAGGTAAAATACCAGGGCAAATAAAAGCCCTTGATGTTGGCAGTTTAACGTCGCCGCATATGGGCTGGAATAACCTATCTGTTCAACAAGCGCACCCGTTGACTCAAGGTTTGCATGCAGACGATCAGGTTTATTATGTGCACAGTTTCGCCCATACCGTTAATAACGCCACACTAGTCAGCAGCGAATACGGGCAAACATTTTCTGCAATTGTCGCTAAAGACAATTATGCAGGCATGCAATTTCACCCTGAACGCAGCGCTAAAGTGGGCACGCGTTTATTACAAAATTTTATTGATTGGCAACTTTAGGTTGCTCTTCATGCTTTTAAAAGAGAAATACAGTGATTATTCCAGCATTAGATGTATTACAAAATCAAATTGTTCGTTTATACCAAGGTAAATACGACACCGCCCAGTTTTATCCTTTTGAGCTTGGCGCACGGTTAAAAGAATACGCCGACAGCGGCGCAGGTAAATTGCACCTTGTAGATTTAGAAGGCGCACGCGATCCAAGTAAAAAACAGTGGCAACATATTCAAGCTGCAACTAAAGCGCTTAATGTACCGTACCAAGTGGGCGGCGGTATTCGCTCAGAGCAAGACGTGAGAGATTGGCTAAAAGCAGGTGCAAACCAAGTGGTTATTGGCTCAATGGCGGTTGAAAAGCGTGAGCAAGTGAAAGCTTGGATTGAACAATTTGGCGCCGAGCACTTTGTAATTGCCCTTGATGTAAATAAAACAGCCACAGGATGGGCACCTGCTACTCACGGTTGGCTAAGTGAATCTGAGTTTGGTTTACTTGAGCTTGTTGATTTTTACGTTGCTCTGGATGTTATTGACTTTTTATGCACGGACATCAGCAAAGATGGCACCATGTCAGGCCCTTCTTTTGCGCTTTATGAAGATTTAATTAATCATAATGCAAATATTAAAGTGCAAGCCTCAGGTGGGGTAAGCTCGTTAGATGATATTAAAAAGCTCAATGAACTTGGTGTGGGCGGCGTAATTTTAGGTAAGTCACTACTTGATGGAGCATTTAGTGTTGAGGAGGCGTTAGCATGTTATCAAAACGCATAATCCCGTGTTTAGATGTAAAGGACGGCCAAGTAGTAAAAGGCGTTAAATTTAAAGGCCATGAAATAGTGGGCGATATTTTAACAATGGCAAAAGCATACAGCAATGCTGGTGCCGATGAACTGGTTTTTTACGAAATCAGCGCAAGTGTTGAAAAACGCCTACTTGATGTTAACTGGGTTGAAAACATTGCCCGCCACATTGATATTCCATTTTGTGTGGCTGGCGGTATTAAATCGGTAGCCGATGCAGCACGGGTTTTAGAGCGTGGTGCCGATAAAATAAGTATCAACAGCCCTGCTATTGCACGCCCTGAACTCATAAAAGAGCTACACGATGAATTTGGTAAGCAATGTGTTGTTGTAGGTATTGACAGCTTTTACGATGAAGTAACCGGCGAATACTTAGTGTATCAATTAACCGGCGATCCTAATGCATCAAGCCGCACCCGTTATAAAACCGAAGAATGGGTTAAACGCGTACAAGACTTAGGTGCAGGCGAAATCGTTTTAAATTGTATGAACCAAGATGGTGTTCGCAACGGTTACGACAACGAGCAACTCAGCAAAATACGCCAGCTGTGTGATATTCCTTTAATCGCCTCAGGCGGTGCAGGCAGTATGCAAGACTTTGTTGATGTCTTTCAACAAAGCGAAGTCGATGGCGCATTGGCAGCAAGCGTTTTTCACAAAAATGTGATTAACATTGGCGAATTAAAACAATATTTAACCGATAACCAAGTGGCAGCAAGATTATGCAATTAACACAACAAAACCAAACCCAAGTTGATTTTGCTAAAAGCGAAATGATCCCTGCTATTGTTCAAGATGCCCGCTCTGGCGTTATTTTAATGCAAGGCTTTATGAACAGCGAAGCGTTAAAAGTTACGCTTGAGAGCAATAAAGTGACCTTTTATTCGCGCTCTAAATCGCGTTTATGGACCAAAGGCGAGTCATCAGAGAACTTTTTAAACGTGGTATCGGTGCATACCGATTGCGATTACGACTCTATACTCGTACTTGCAAACCCAGAAGGCCCAACCTGTCATTTAGGCACGCAAAGCTGTTTTGGTGATGATGCAAAACCAAGCTTGAGCTTTTTAGCTCAACTTGAAGATGTCATTGTTGCTCGTAAAAGTGATGATCCAGCTAAAAGCTACACTGCGTCACTGTTCGCAGAAGACTTAAGCCGTAGCTGTCAAAAAGTAGGTGAAGAAGGTGTAGAAGTGGCGCTTGCAGCAATGAAACACGACAACAATGAACTTACCAACGAATCGGCCGATTTGTTGTATCACCTCGTTGTACTACTACAACGCCAAGGGTTAGAACTCACTGATGTAGTTGCTTGCCTACAAGGTCGTCATAAGTAAATACAACCATTACTGTGTGCGCCATTATGTGGCGCACATCGTTATAAAAAGCCATAATTTTTCTTTTTAATTCAGCCTCTCAATAGCATTTATTCTCTCCCTTAGGTATCCTTTAACTTGGGTCTGCTGACCTTTGCGGATTAATATTTGTTCAAACTAGGGGCGGTTTAATCCCGGCGCGAGGTTTGTAACCTAGTGGGCTCGATAACTGCTCCTGCGTTATTCTACTGGCTTACATCCATGTAAGAATAAGTAAAAACCGAGCAAAGCTTCCGCGTCCTGCTCACGCCCCTTACCTACATCCATGTAGGCAACAAAGAGTAAATCGCCCCTAGGCAGAACCCTTCGGGCAGCGCCTGTTTGGCATTGATGCTGCGTTATCGCCTATATATGTGGAAT